>NZ_JCANNB010000027.1:0-89484 GCF_059553435.1 Micromonospora sp. PRAS1 | reverse complement strand
TGGGGTGGCCCTGAATCGCGTTTGCACCCGGGTAAATAGATGGCCCTGAGGGCGAACGAAAGCTAGCGTCCCGCGGATGACGGCGCGTACGGACGAGGTCGAAGAGCGGAGCGCGCTGTGGCGGGACCGGAATTTCGCCGTCTTCTGGTCGGCGCAGACGCTCTCGGTGCTGGGCGACGGATTCGCCTCGTTGGCCGTACCGCTGCTGGTTCTCCAGGTCACCGGGTCGGTGGCGCTGATGGGCCTGCTCACCGCGGCAGCCGGCGTCGCCGCCGTGGTCACCGCCGTTTTCGCGGGCGTGCTGGTGGACCGGGCGGACCGGCGACGCCTGCTCGTCGGCTGCGATCTCGCCCGCGCGGTGCTCTTCACGGCCGTCCCCGTGGCCTGGCTCTGGGGGCCGCAACTCTGGCTGCTCTACCTTGTGCTGCCGGCAAGTGCCGCGGTCGGCATGGTCTTCCGGGTGGCGTACGTGGCGGCCGTGCCCGGGCTCGTCGAGGTCCGGCGGATCACGGAGGCGAACGGCAAGCTGTCGGCGAGCTATGCCGTGGCGGCCGTTGGCGGGCCACTACTGGCCGGGGTGGTCGCCGCCGCCTTCGGCTATGCCACCGCGATCGCGGTTAACGCCGCGAGCTTCGCCGTGTCGGCGGCCGCCCTGACGGTCGTACGGCTGCGGCAGGAACGCGTCGCACGGGCCGTGACCACCCTCGCGCAGCTTCGCGACGAACTGTTGGAAGGAGCCCGGTTCCTCTGGCGGCACCCGGTGCTACGCAGTCTGACCTGGCTGCTCTCCGCGTTCCTCTTCCTCACCTATGGCCTCGACGACGTGCTGATCTACCACGTCCGGCACAACCTGGCCGGCTCCGAGCGGACGGTCGGCCTGGTGCTTGGGATCGCGGCCGTCGGCACGATTCTCGGCTCGCTCGCGGTGGCCCCGCTGCGGCGGCGCTTCGGCTTCGGAGCGACGTGGTCAGGCAGCATCGCGCTGGCCGGCCTGGCCATCGCGGGGGTGGGCGCGGCCCGGAGTATGCCCACGGTGGCCGGGCTCGCCGCCGCGTACCTCGGCGGGGTCGCCGTCGGGGCGATCTGCTCGCTGTCGCTGCGCCAGGAGGTCACCCCGAACCATCTCCTCGGCCGGGTCACGTCGGTGTTCTGGGCGACCCACTACGCGCTCGGTCCGCTCGGCGCGGCGGTCGTCACCTGGGGCGCCGAGGCGTACGGGGTGCCGCTGGTCTGTGCCCTCGCCGGTGGTGGGTGCGTACTGGTCGCCCTCGCCGCGCTGGTCACCCCGGTCGGTCGTGGTTGACCCCGGTGGTCCGGCGGGCGCTCAGCGCCGGGTCTGGACGCTGTCGCGGATCTCCCGCAACAGCCCGCCGGCCTCCTCGACCGGCCGGAACGGGAACATGGCCAGCACCACGCTGCCGTGGTCGGCCCAGCCGCAGACCGCGAAGTCGCCGCCCTCGCCGCTGGTGCTGCCGCACTTCATCACGCCGCCCAGTCGGCCGGGCGGTACGTTCCGCAGGCCGGTCACCGCGCCGGCCTCGTCGGCCATCAGCTGGAAGAGGCTCTCCAGGTCCCGCTCCGGCTGCCAGAGCAGGGTGGTGCCGCCAAAGATCAGCACCGAGCGGCGCTCGTCTGCCGGATCCTGGTAGACGACGCCGAAGCTGCTGTCCAACTCGATGTCGGCGGAGATGCCGCTGCGCAGATAGTCGGCGGTGCTGGCGGCCCGCTCGCTGGTGTCCCGGGTGAGGCCGGCGACCTGGTCCGGCGTGGCGATCTCCGCCTCCTTCTGCTGGACGATCCGCCAACCGAAGGCACCGAGCGCGCCCACGCCGGCCAGCGCGAGGACCGCCAGCAGCACCACCGCGAGCCGCCGGCGGCGGGCCCGGACGCCCTGACGTTCGCTCGTCTCCGCCGGCTCGCGGTTGCTCAGCTGGATCGGCTCGTCGGTCAGCTCGACCGGCGTGGAACCCTCGTCGAGCCGGCGGGCGCCGAGATGTGCGTCGGACATAGCCGACACCGTACGCGAACCACCGGTGGCGCACGTCGGGTCCGCCGAAGCGCTCCGTAGACTTTGTCGGGTGACCGAGAGACTGGATGCCCGACGCCCCGACGCCCCGACCCTTGCCGGCCAGTACCAGCCCGGCGAGGTAGAGCAGCGACGGTACGAGCAGTGGGTAGCCGACGGTCGGTTCCGAGCCTCGGCGGGCAGCGACCGGCCGCCGTTCACCATCGTGATCCCGCCGCCGAACGTCACCGGCTCCCTGCACATGGGCCATGCGCTCGACCACACCGTGCAGGACGCGCTCGTGCGGCGCAAGCGGATGCAGGGCTTCGAGGCCCTCTGGCTGCCCGGCATGGACCACGCCGGCATCGCCACCCAGAACGTGGTCGAGCGGCAGCTCGCCGGTGAGGGGCTCTCCCGTCACGACCTGGGCCGGGAGAAGTTCGTCGAGCGGGTCTGGCGGTGGAAGGGCGAATCCGGCGGCGCGATCCTCGGCCAGATGCGCCGCCTGGGCGACTCGGTCGACTGGGACCGCGAGCGTTTCACCATGGACGAGGGGCTGTCCCGCGCCGTCCAGACCATGTTCAAGAAGCTGTACGACGACGGCCTCATCTACCGGGCGAACCGGATCATCAACTGGTGCCCGCGCTGCCTCACCGCGCTCTCGGACATCGAGGTGGAGCACACCGACGACGACGGCGAGCTGGTCTCCATCCGGTACAGCGACGACGTCGTGGTGGCCACCACCCGGGCCGAGACCATGCTCGGCGACACGGCGGTGGCGGTGCACCCGGACGACGAGCGGTACCGGCACCTGATCGGCACCGAGGTCGAACTGCCGCTGACCGGCCGGCGGATCCCGATCGTGGGGGATGCGCACGTCGACCCGGCCTTCGGCACCGGCATGGTCAAGGTGACCCCGGCGCACGACCCGAACGACTTCGAGATCGGCCAGCGGCACGACCTGCCCGCCCTGACGGTCATGGACGAGCGGGGCGTCATCACCGCGCCCGGCCCGTTCGAGGGGCTGGACCGGTTCGAGGCCCGTCCGGCGATCGTGGCCGCGCTGCGCGAGCAGGGACGCATCGTCGCCGAGAAGCGGCCGTACGTGCACGCGGTCGGTCACTGCTCGCGGTGCCGGACCACGGTCGAGCCCCGACTGTCGTTGCAGTGGTTCGTCAACACCTCGCCACTGGCCAAGGCGGCCGGGGACGCGGTGCGCGACGGTCGGGTGCGGATCGAGCCCGCGGAGCTGGCCAAGCGGTACTTCGCCTGGGTCGACAACATGCACGACTGGTGCATCTCCCGGCAGCTCTGGTGGGGGCACCGCATCCCGGTCTGGTACGGCCCGGAGGGCCAGGTCGTCTGCGTCGGACCCGATGAGGAACCGCCGACCGGTGAGGGCTGGCAGCAGGACGAGGACGTGCTGGACACCTGGTTCTCCAGCGGGCTGTGGCCGTTCTCCACCCTCGGCTGGCCGGAGCAGACCACCGAACTGGCGAAGTTCTACCCGACCAGCGTGCTGGTCACCGGGTACGACATTCTCTTCTTCTGGGTCGCCCGGATGATGATGTTCGGCCTGTACGCGATGGACGGCGTGCAGCCGTTCGACGTGATCGCGCTGCACGGCATGGTCCGCGACGAGCACGGCAAGAAGATGTCCAAGTCGTTCGGGAACGTGGTCGACCCGCTGGACTGGATCGACCGCTACGGTGCCGACGCCACCCGGTTCACCCTGGCCCGGGGCGCCAACCCGGGCGGGGACGTGCCGGTCAGCGAGGACTGGTGCCAGGGCTCCCGGAACTTCTGCAACAAGCTGTGGAACGCCACCCGGTTCGCGCTGATCAACGGCGCGCACACCGAGGGACCGCTGCCGGGCGCGGCCGAGCTGTCGACGGTCGACCGGTGGGTCCTGTCCCGGTTGGCGCAGGTCACCGCCGAGGTGGATGAGCAGTTCGAGGCGTACGAGTTCGCCAAGGTCTGTGATCTGCTCTACCACTTCGCCTGGGATGACGTCTGCGACTGGTACGTCGAGCTGAGCAAGCCGGTGCTGGCCGCCGGTGGCCCCGCCGCCGACGCCAGCCGGCGCGTCCTCGGCCACGTGCTAGACCAGCTGCTGCGGCTGCTGCACCCGGTCATTCCGTTCGTCACCGAGGAGCTGTGGACCGCGCTCACCGGTGCCGACACGGTGATGACGGCCGCCTGGCCGGTCGCCGACCGGGCCCGCGTCGACGCCACCGCCGAGGCGGAGATCGCCACGCTGCAACGCGTGGTCACCGAGATCCGCCGGTTCCGCTCCGACCAGGGGCTGCGTCCGACTCAGCGGGTCGCCGCCCGGCTCGATGGGCTGGCCGGGGCCGGCCTCACCGGGCATGAGCCGCTGATCCGCTCACTGGTCCGTCTCGACCCGGCCGGCGACGACTTCCAGGCCAGCGCGACGCTGGCCATGCCCGGCGAGGTCAGCGTGGCGCTGGACACCCGGGGTTCGATCGACGTGGCCGCCGAGCGGGCCCGGCTGACCAAGGACCGTGCTGGGGCCGAGAAGGAGGCCGGGCAGGCGCGGGCGAAGCTGGACAACCCGGCGTTCGTCGGCAAGGCACCCGAGCACGTGGTGGCCAAGATCCGCGAACGGCTGGCGGTGGCCGAGGCCGACCTGGTCCGCATCGACGCTGCCCTGGAGGCGCTGCCCTCGTGACCGACCACACCGAACCCACCAACCGCGCCCCCGGCACCGGCCCGGCGGGCGCGGAGCGCAGCGACCGGGCGAGCACCGGTCGACCCGCCGCCGGCGGCCGGTCCGGCCGTGCCGACCAGGCCGCCTTCGCCGAGGTCGAGGCCGAGCTGGCCGGGCGCGGCTTCACCCGGATGGTCTTCGAGCTGGAGCGCATCTCGTCCCTGCTCGACCTGCTGGGCAGCCCGCAGCGGGCGTACCCGTCGATCCACCTGACCGGCACCAACGGCAAGACCTCCACGGCCAGGATGATCGACTCGCTGCTACGGGCGTTCGGGCTGCACACCGGCCGGTACACCAGCCCGCACCTGGAGACCGTCCGGGAACGGATCAGCCTGGACGGCGAGCCGGTGGACGAGGCCCGGTTCACCGCCGTCTACCGCGAGGTGAAGCCGCTCGCCGAACTGGTCGACGACCGCTCGTCCGAGCCGCTGACCTACTTCGACATGACCACCGCGCTGGCCTTCGCGACCTTCGCCGACGCTCCGGTGGACGTGGCCGTGGTCGAGGTCGGCCTGGGCGGGGCCGAGGACGCCACAAATGTGCTCCAGGCGGGGGTGTGCGTACTGACCCCGATCGGGTTGGACCACACCGAATGGCTCGGTGACACGATCCAGGACATCGCGGTCGCCAAGGCCGGCATCATCCACCCCGGTGCCACCGTCATCTGCGCCGCCCAGGAGGAGGAGGCGGCCCGGCCGATCCTGCAACGCTGTGCCGAGGTCGGCGCCACCGTCGCCCGGGAGGGCTCGGAGTTCGGCGTGCTGCGTCGCGCGGTGGCGGTCGGTGGGCAGGTGCTCACCTTGCAGGGCCTGGGCGGAGTGTACGAGGAGGTGTTCGTCCCGCTGCACGGTGCCCACCAGGCGCAGAACGCGGCGGTGGCGCTCGCCGCCGTCGAGGCGTTCCTCGGTGCCGGTGCCCGGCGGCAACTCGACGTGGAGACGGTCCGGGAGGGCTTCGCCACCGCCAGTTCACCCGGCCGGTTGGAGCGGGTCCGTACCGCTCCGACGGTCCTGCTCGACGGGGCGCACAACCCGCAGGGGATGGCGGCCACCGTCACGGCACTCCAGGAGGAGTTCGCCTTCAGCAAGCTGGTCGCGGTGCTGGGCACCCTGACCGACAAGGACGCGGCAAGCATGCTGGAGCTGCTGGAGCCGGTGGTGGACCAGGTGGTGGTGACCCGGAACAGCTCGCCCCGGGCGCTGCCGGTCAAGGAGTTGGCCGCGCTCGCCGCCGAGGTGTTCGGGCCGGACCGGGTCGAGGTGGCCGAGCAGATGCCGGACGCGATCGAGGCGGCGGTGGCGCTGGCCGAGGAGGACGTGCCGGGTGAGCTGGCCGGTGTCGGCGTACTCATCACCGGGTCCGTGGTGACGGTGGCCGACGCCCGCCGGCTGCTGAAGCGATGACCGGCCCGGGCGGGGAGCGCCGGTCGGGGTTGCGCGACCCGCAGCGGGCGGTACGCGGCCTCGGCGCGGGCACCCTCGCCCTGGAGGCGCTGGTGCTGCTGTTGGCGATCCAGCCGATCCGGGTGGTCGGCGGTGACCTCGGTGGGGCGGCGATCGGGGTGGTGGTGGCGCTGGCCGTGGCGGCGGCCGGGCTGGCCGGGCTGATGCGCCGGCCCTGGGCCTGGCACGCCGGCACCGTGTTGCAGGGGCTGCTGCTGCTCTCCGGGCTGCTGCACTGGGCGCTCTTCGTGCTGGGCGTGATCTTCGCCCTGGTGTGGGCGTACGCGTCGCACGTCCGCCGGGTGATCCTGGGCTGACCGCCCGGGTGACCCGCGGTCGGCCCGGGGTCACGCCTCGGCGCGCTCCCGCCACTGGGTCAGCGCGATCCCGTGGCCGTCCGGGTCACGGAACGCCGCCGCCCACACCTCCAGCTTGCTGCCCCGGTTGACCACCCTGGGGGCGTAGGTGAAGCGGACACCGGAGTCCCGCAGCCGCTCGTACGCACCCTGGATGTCGTCGACGTCGAGGTTTACGTGCACCAGGCGACGGTTGACCGGCTGGGCACCGGTCACCTCCCGCAGCACCAGCCGGGTCGCCCCGGAGGCCAGTACCGCGTTGCCGTTGCCCCGGTCGACCTCGCTGAACCCGAGCCGGTCCCGGTAGAACTCCAGCGACCGGGGCAACTCGGTGACCAGCAGGGTGATGCCCACGCCGCTGATCGGCGCGGCCGGGTCGGCGGCCTCGGGGTCGAAACCGAAGATCGCCTCGTCCAGTTCCCGGTCGCCGGCCGCCGGTCCCGGCTGCGGGTCGTCCAGCGGCAGGTCGAGGGGATCGAACTGGTCGGTCGGCTCCGCCGGGGCCGTCGGTGCCTCGGCTTGGCTCCCGGCCGGTGATGGGCCGGTGAACTGGCCGGTGGGTGCGGGGTCCGCCGGGGTCGCCGCCGCGAGTCGTTCCTCGGCCGGGGTACGGGGGGCGGGCGTGGCCCGGCGGGGAAGTGGCTGGTCGCTGGGGTGCTCCACAACGGTCCCCTCCAGCACGACCGGTCCACCCGGGCGCTGGCGTACCCGCATCGTCTCCAGTTGCTCCACGGGGCCGACCGGCTCGTCGTGGCGCGGACCACCGAGGGGATCGCCCGGCGGCTCGTGGAAGTCGTCCTCGGGTGCCCGGCCGGCCCACGGCGGTGCCTCCTGGCCGATCAGCACCTCGTCCGGCGGGACGTGGTCGGCGTACTCGGGAGGCGGGTCGGCGTACTCCGGCGGCAGATCGGCGCTGCCGGCCTCGGCGTGGGTGGGTACCTCGTCCCAGAGCACCCGGACGTGCCGCGGGTCGTCCAGCGCCACCCGGATCGGCAGGGTCTGGCCGAGCGCCGGCCACTTGGAGACCGGCACCCGCGGCTCGATGATCTTCTTCGAGCGGGGCGGCAGCCCGGGGGCGTCGATCACCAACTGGAGTTCGCAGCGACCGAAGGCGTACTGGGTGGGTGGCTCGGAGGCGCTGTGCACGTGCCCGGCGCCCACCACCCAGGTGCGACCGCCGGCGCGCACCGTGGCCAGCGCGATCGCCAGCGCCAGGAAGGCGACGCCGAGCGCCACGATGGCCCAGCTGGTCATGCCCAGGCCGAAGAGGATCACGAAGCTGGCCACGGTGCCGACGACCGCGGCAATCAGCTTGCGTACCGGTGCGATGGGTGGGTTCCCGCCGTTCGCCACAGTGGACCTCCCGGGTGGTCAGGGCCAGGCTAGGCCGGATCGCGTGCCGGGGGAAGAACCGACCAGCGCGCCGGCATCGCGACCGGGTCGCTAGGCTGACCGTACCCAGCCCGACCGGCTTCCGCTTTTAGGAGGAACCCAGCGTGTCCACCAGCAGCCCGGACGAGCGCACGCTCGTACTGATCAAGCCCGACGCGGTACGCCGTGGGTTGGTCGGCGAGATCATCTCCCGCTTCGAGCGCAAGGGGCTGCGGATCGACGCCATGGTGTCCCGGACGATGGACGCCGCGCTCGCCGACGAGCACTACTCCGAGCACGTGGAGAAGGCCTTCTACCCGCCGCTGAAGACCTTCATGACCAGCGGTCCGTTGGTCGCGCTGGTGCTCTCCGGCGACCAGGTGATCGACGTGGTACGCGGCCTGATCGGGGCGACCGACGGGCGCAAGGCCGCCGCCGGCACCATCCGGGGCGACCTCGCCCTCTCCAACCGGGAGAACCTGGTGCACGCCTCCGACTCGGCCGACAGCGCCAAGCGCGAGATCGCGCTCTGGTTCCCCGACCTGGGCTGACGCCTCCCCGTCCTGCGGCTGGTTCCCCGACCTGGGCTGACGCCTCCCCGTCCTGCGGCTGACGCTTGCCCGACCTGCTTTGACGCCGACGGCTGCCCCGACCCGGGGCCACCGTCGGCTGACCGGCCTCAGGCTGCCCAGGACAGTTTGTCCGGGTTGGCGACCAGGAACACGTCGGTGATCCGGCCGGCGGCGGTGCCGAGGGTGATCGCGTAGCGGGCGCCGGCCGCGGTGACCAACACGGCGGCCGGCTGGCCGTTGAGTTCCGTGCGGCGCACGGTGCATGCCCCGCCCTTGCTGCGGATGCCGATCAGGAACCGCGCCACCCGGTCGGCGCCGGTCACCGGGTGGCGGGCCGATCGCACCCGGCCGCCGCCGTCGCTCCACGCGGTCGCGTCGGCGGCCACCAACTCGGTCAGCGCCGCCAGGTCACCGTCGTTGGCGGCGGCGATGAACGCGTCCAGCAGCCGTTCCTGCTCGGCCCGGTCGGCGGTGAACCGGCGCTGGTCGCGACCGATCCGGGCGGTCGCCCGGTGGTGCAGTTGCCGGCAGTCCTCGGCGGACCGGTCCAGCAGCCCGGCGATCTCGGCGTACGGCAGCTCGAAGGCGGTGTGCAGTACGTAGACCGCGCGCTCCGGCGGGGTGAGCCGCTCCAGCAGGTGCAGCAGCGCGGTGGAGAGCGAGTCGCGCAGCTCGACGCGTTCCAGCGGACCGAACGGCGACGGTACGGTCGGCACCGGCTCCGGCAGCCACGGCCCGACGTACGCCTCCCGGGCGGACTGCCGGGCGCGTAGCCGGTCCATGGCCAGGTGGGTGACCACCCGGGACAGGTACCGGCGCGGCTCGGTCACCCCGGCCCGATCGACGCGTACCCAGCGCAGGTACGCCTCCTGGAGGACGTCCTCGGCGTCGTGCCGGCTGCCGAGCAGCCGGTAGGCCAGCCCGAGCAGCATCGGCCGGTGCGCGTCGAGCGCACCGGCCGCTTCCGCTGCGTCGACCGGGCTCAGACGTCCGCCGGCGGTTCGGTGCGGAAGGTCACCGCGATCCGGTTCCACACGTTGATTGTGGCAATCGCGAGGACCAGGTCGGCGAGGGCCTTCTCCGGCCAGACCTTCGCGGCGTCGTCCCAGACGTCGTCCGGTACCCCGTGCTCGCCCAGCCGGGTCACCGCGTCGGTGAGCGCCAGCGCGGTCCGCTCCCGCTCGTCGAAGAAGGGCGCCTCCCGCCAGGCGGTCACCGCGAACAGCCGCCGGCTGGACTCGCCGGTGTCGAGCGCCTCCCGACTGTGCATGTCGACGCAGAACGCGCAGCCGTTCAGCACTGACGCGCGCAGCTTCACCAACTCCAGCACGGTGTGGTCCACGTTGGCCCGCACGTACTTCTCCAGCCCCAGGACGCTCTGGAACGCCCCCGGCGCCACCTCGGCCACGTTCAACCGTTGCATGACGACCTCCTTGATCGGTGTGTCACCGACACGACGGGTCGGCCGTGCCGCCGCGTGACGGAACCGCCCTGTGACGCCGGTCATGCGCCGTCGAGACAGCGCTCACCGGGCCGCCCCACCCGCCCCACCCCCGGTGACCACTCGCGGCGATCTTGCACTTTCCGTCGCCGCATAGCGGGGTGAAAGGCGCATACCGGCGACCGAGAGTGCAAGATCGCGGGGGTGGGGCGGGGAGGGGTTATCGGGAGGTGGGGGCGGGGGTGGGGTGGGTAGTATTGGCGGGAGGTAAGTGGCGATGATCCGGCTATCACCGGGGAGCTTCCGGAAGAACGGCCGGGTGACCGGCTCAGTAGAACCGGACGGGTTCGGCCCGTTACAGCCGGCCAACGAGCGGGCGGTCGATCCTGACCGCCAAGCGGGGTGGTACCGCGGGCCCGGCCCGGGGCGCCGGCGACGGCGTACCGGAGAGGGCTCGTCCTCGCAGACCCACACAGCGTGAGTGTCAGCGAGGAGAGCGACAGGCGATGGCCTATCCGTTGCACGACCCGACCGCCGCCGGTGTCCCGGCGAGCCCGGACCTGCCCGCGGTCGAGCGCCGGGTGCTGGAGCACTGGACGGCCGACAAGACCTTCGAGGCATCCGTCGAGGCCAGGCCGGCCTCCGGCCGGCAATCGGAACCGGCGGCGGGCTCCGCTGCCGGCGGCGGAGCCGCCGACAACGAGTACATCTTCTACGACGGCCCACCGTTCGCCAACGGACTGCCGCACTACGGCCACCTCTTCACCGGTTACGTCAAGGACGTGGTGCCGCGCTACCAGACCATGCGTGGCCGGCGGGTGGAGCGGCGCTTCGGCTGGGACTGCCACGGCCTGCCCGCCGAGGTGGTGGCCGAGAAGCAGCTCGGCATCACCAGCAAGGCCGAGATCCTCGACCTCGGTGTGGCCCGGTTCAACGAGGCGTGCCGCAGCTCGGTGCTGGAGTTCACCCAGGACTGGGAGCGGTACGTCACCCGGCAGGCCCGCTGGGTCGACTTCGCCAACGACTACAAGACCCTCGACCTGGACTACATGGAAAGCGTCATGTGGGCCTTCAAGACCCTGCACGACAAGGGTCTGGTCTACGAGGGCTTCCGGGTGCTGGCGTACTGCTGGCGGTGTGAGACGCCGCTGTCGAACACCGAGACCCGGATGGACGACGTCTACCGCGACCGGCAGGACCCGACGCTGTCGGTGTGGTTCGAGCTGACGCCCGACGAGTCCGCGCCGGAGCTGGTCCGTGGGCCGGTGCGGCTGGGCGTCTGGACCACCACGCCGTGGACCCTGCCGTCGAACCTGGCGCTCGCCGTCGGCCCGGAGATCGAGTACGCGGTGCTGGAGCGCGACGGCGTGCGGCACCTCGTCGGCGCGGCGCGGCTGTCGGCGTACGCCAAGGAGTTGGAGGGGTACCAGCAGGTCGGCACGGTGCGCGGTGCCGACCTGGTGGGGCGCCGGTACACGCCGCTCTTCGACTTCCTGGTCGAGCAGGCCGGGCCGAACGCGTACCAGGTGCTCGGCGCGGAGTTCGTCACCACCGAGGACGGCACCGGGATCGTGCACCTGGCCCCAGCCTTCGGCGAGGACGACCAGAACGTCTGCAACGCGGCAGGCATCCCGACCATCGTCACCGTGGACGACCACACCCGGTTCACCGCGCTGGTTCCGCCGTACCAGGGTGAGCAGGTCTTCGACGTCAACAAGCCGGTGATCCGGGCACTGAAGGATCGGGGGGTGGTGCTCAAGCAGGACACCTACACCCACGCGTACCCGCACTGCTGGCGCTGCGACACCCCACTGGTCTACAAGGCGGTGTCGTCCTGGTTCGTCGCGGTGACCAGGTTCAAGGACCGGATGGTCGAGCTGAACCAGCAGATCAACTGGACGCCCGGGCACATCAAGGACGGCTCGTTCGGCAAGTGGCTGGCCAACGCCCGGGACTGGTCGATCAGCCGGAACCGGTTCTGGGGTTCGCCCATCCCGGTCTGGCGCTCCGACGACCCGAACTACCCGCGGATCGACGTGTACGGCTCGCTGGCCGAACTGGAGCGGGACTTCGGCGTACGCCTGACCGACCTGCACCGGCCGGCGGTGGACGAGCTGGTCCGCCCCAACCCGGACGATCCGACCGGCAGGTCGATGATGCGCCGGGTGCCAGAGGTGCTGGACTGCTGGTTCGAGTCCGGCTCGATGCCCTTCGCCCAGGTGCACTACCCGTTCGAGAACCGCGACTGGTTCGAGCACCACTACCCGGGCGACTTCATCGTCGAGTACATCGGGCAGACCCGGGGCTGGTTCTACACCATGCACGTGCTGGCCACCGCGCTCTTCGACCGGCCGGCGTTCCGCAACTGCCTCAGCCACGGCATCCTGCTCGGCTCCGACGGGCGCAAGATGTCCAAGAGCCTGCGCAACTACCCGGACGTCTACCACGTCTTCGACTCGTACGGGTCGGACGCGATGCGCTGGATGCTGATGTCCTCGCCGGTGCTGCGCGGCGGGGACATGCCGGTCACCGAGTCGGGCATCCGCGACGCCGTCCGGCAGGTACTGCTGCCGCTCTGGAACGTCTGGTACTTCTTCTCGCTCTACGCCAACGCCGACGGGTACACGGCGCGTCGTCGTACCGATTCCACCCACCTGCTCGACCGGTACGTGCTGGCGAAGACGAACGAGCTGGTGTCGACGGTCGGCGCGCAGATGGACGCGTACGACATCTCGGGCGCCTGCGCCACCGTCCGGTCCTACCTGGACGCGCTTACCAACTGGTACGTGCGTCGCTCGCGGGACCGGTTCTGGAGCGGGGACGCCGACGCCTTCGACACCCTCGCCACGGTGCTGGAGACGCTCTGCCGGGTGGTGGCGCCGCTGGTGCCGCTGACCGCCGAGGAGATCTGGCGCGGCCTGACCGGCGAGCGGTCGGTGCACCTGACCGACTGGCCGTCGGCCGACGAGTTCCCCGCCGACCACGAGCTGGTGGCCGCGATGGACAACGTGCGGGCGGTCGCCTCGGCGACGCTGTCGCTGCGCAAGGCCAAGGGCCTGCGGGTGCGGCTGCCGCTGTCGAAGCTGACCGTGGCCAGCCCGGTGGCCGGGCAGCTGCGCCCCTTCGCCGACCTGGTCGCCGACGAGGTCAACGTCAAGGCGGTGGAGTTCACCGACGAGGTGTCGGCGTACTGCCAGCAGGTGTTGACGGTGGTGCCCCGGGCGCTCGGGCCCCGGGTCGGCAAGCAGGTGCAGCAGGTGATCAAGGCGGTCAAGGCGGGGGAGTGGGAGCTGCACGACGGCGCCCCGGTCGCCGCCGGGGTCACCCTCGCCGAGGGCGAGTACGAGCTGCGCCTGGTCGCGGCCGACGCCGAGCACTCGGCGCCGCTGCCCGGCGGTGAAGGTGTGGTGGTGCTGGACACCACGGTCACCCCCGAACTGGCCGCCGAGGGGCTGGCCCGGGACGTGGTCCGGGTGGTGCAGCAGGCCCGCCGGGACGCCGACCTGGACGTCTCCGACCGGATCGTGCTGACCGTCTCGGCGGCCGAGCAGGTGCGGACCGCGGTGTCGGCGTACGCCGACTTCGTGGCCCGGGAGGTGCTGGCGGAGAGCATCGACTTCGCCGAGGGCATCGAGGGCTTCGCCGGTGAGGCCGGCGACGGTGAGCAGGTGACGGTCGCCGTCCGTCGGGTGTGAGGGGTAGGAAGAAGCCAGTCAGCGGACCCGCGCCACCTCGCGCGTGACGACGTGCGCGGGTCCGCTACGGTGTCAGCGCCCCACTGCGCACATCACCCACCGCCGGAGGACCAGTGCCGCTGCTCTACACCATCGGCAAGTTCACCGTGGCGCCTGCGCTACGGCTGGCGTTCCGACCGACCGTGGAGGGACTGGAGCACGTCCCGCAGACCGGTGGCGCGATCTTTGCCGGTAACCATCTGTCGGTGGCGGACGAGTTGTTCCTCGGCACGGTCGTCCCGCGGCACCTGGCCTTCTGGGCCAAGTCCGAGTACTTCAAGGGCACCGGCGTCAAGGGGCGCTTCTCGAAGTTTGTGCTCACCGGCCTCGGCGCGATCCCGGTGGAGCGCGCGGGTGGTCGGGCCGCGCTCTCCGCGTTCGACGCGGCCATCCCCGCGCTCAAGGGCGGCGACCTGGTGGTCGTCTACCCGGAGGGCACCCGGTCGCCGGACGGACGGCTGTACCGGGGCCGCACCGGCGCGGTGCGGATGGCCATCGCGGCGGGCGTGCCGATCATTCCGGTCGGCATGATCGGCACGGAGAAGGTGCAACCGATCGGCGCCCGGGTGCCGAGGCCCTTCACCGGGAAGATCACCGTGCGGTTCGGCAAGCCGCTCGACTTCAGCGGTCGACCCAACGACCGGACGTCGCTGCGCGAGATGACCGACGAGATGATGGCCGAGATCCAGAAGCTCACCGGCCAGGAGTACGTCCCCCGGTACGCCCCGGCACGCGGCCAGCCGCCGACCACCGGCGAGCCGACCGCCAGCTGACCGACCCGGTCGGTGCTGCGCCGCCGGCCCGCGCGCTCCGCTCGGTCGGGGCGGGGCTCAGCCGTCGGTGGTGACGATCTGCTCCCGCAGGGTACCGAGGAGCCGGGCGCTGTCGTCCACCGACAGGTTCGTGAACACGGCGGTGGTGATGCTGCCGTGGTCGACCGAGGTGCAGACCACCACCCCGTCACCGTCGGAGTTGCCCACCGCGCAGCGTTCGTGCCGGCCGCGTACGCCGCTCTCCACCACCTGCGCCTCGCCGAGGGCGTACTGCTCGGTGAGCCGTTCGATCTCGGCATCGGCGTCCGCCGAGGGGGTGAAGCGGAAGCCGGTGCCGCCGAAGACCGTAACCCGCTTGCCGCCGTTGGTGGTGTAGATGCCGGCGAAGGTGTCCTCGGCGAGCCAGTGGGCTGCCCGGGTCTGCGTCTCCAACTGCTGGGCGGCCTGCGCGTTGCGTGGGTCCTCCCGCAGTCGCAGGTCGGCCACCTGCTGCGGCAGGCTGGCGTTCGCCGGATACTGGCTGGCCATCGGCACGCCGTAGTAGGCCGGGCAGCCGCAGCAGCAGGCCAGTGTGAGCAGCAGTGCCCAGGGCCAGCGGCGCCGCTTGCGTACCTTGACCGGGACGTATCCCGGCGGCGCCTGCCACCCGGGCGGCGGCGCGACCGGTCGGGCCTTTTTCGCGCCCCGCCAGCCCCGCGAGGGTGGCGCCTGCGGTGGTGGCCCGACCGGGACGGGTGGCTGGCCGGCCGGCGAGACCGGTGGGGCGTGCTGGACCGGTGGGGCGTGCTGAACCGGTGGCTGCCCGCCCGGCGGTGAATACGCCGGCGGCATGGGGGCGGCCGGCGACATCGGCGGTACCGGGGTGGCCGGCATCGGCGGCAGCGGGGCGGCCGGCGGCGCGGGTGGTCCGGAGTACGGCCGGGTCGGTGGCGGATTCGGGTAGGAAAGGGTCGGCGGCAGGGCGGGGAAGTCGGCCGAGGGCACCTCCCAGCCGCTGGTGTCCACCCCTGCCCACGGGTCCACCGGGGTCTGGTGCTCCGGCTCGTGGGGTGACCCGGACGGCGGCGCGCTGGGCGGCGGCGGGGTCGGCTCGGCCGACTCACCCCACACCCGGCGGCGCGGCGTGGCCGGCGGCACGGGAGCCGAGCCGCTCCAGCGGGGTGCCGGCGGCTCCTCCGTCCCGTCGGGCAGGATCCGGGTGCCCTGCGGACCGACCTCGGCCATCGGCGGTGACGCTGGCTCGGCCCCTGCCCTCGGGCCGGCTTCGACCTCCGCTGTCGGGCCGGTCTCGGCGACCGGTGCCTGGGTGGCCTCGGCCGGGGGTGCCGGCTCTGGGGTGGGTAGCTGTTCCTGGGTGACCGCCGGCTCACCGTCCCGGGGTGAATCCGGGCGGTTCCCGTCGACCGGCCGGTCTGCTCCCGGCTGCGGCTCCGGCATCGCGGCAATCTCCTCTCGCGCCGACCCGAGGTTAGTACCGGAGTGCCACCCCGACCGAATCCGGCCTGCCCGGGCCGGCAGGAAGGTGTGGCGCGTCGACCGGTGGACGGGCGCGTACCCTTGGGCATCATGAGCGTCCCGTCCACCACGCCGCGCCCGGTCGCGGAAAACTCCGTATGGCCTCGACTGGAGGCATTGCTGCCCCAGGTGACCAAGCCCATCCAGTACGTCGGTGGCGAACTGGGCGCGGTGGTCAAGGAGTGGGATGCGGCGACCGTGCGCTGGGCGTTGATGTATCCGGACGCGTACGAGGTGGGCCTGCCCAACCAGGGTGTGCAGATCCTCTACGAGGTGCTCAACGAGCTGCCCGACACGCTGGCCGAGCGGACGTACGCGGTCTGGCCGGACCTGGAGCAGCTGATGCGTACGCACGGCGTGCCGCAGTTCACCGTCGACGCGCACCGCCCGGTGCGGGACTTCGACCTGTTCGGCGTGTCGTTCGCCACCGAGCTGGGCTACACCAACCTGCTGAACGCGATCAACCTGGCCGGCATCCCGCTGTTGGCGGCCGACCGCACCGACGCCGACCCGGTGATCGTGGCGGGCGGGCACGCCGCGTTCAACCCGGAGCCGATCGCCGACTTCGTCGACGCCGCCGTGCTCGGCGACGGCGAGGAGGCGGTGCTGGAGATCACCGCGATCGTCCGGGAGTGGAAGGCCGAGGGCTGCCCGGGTGGCCGCGACGAGCTGCTGCTGCGGCTGGCCCGTACCGAGAGCGTCTACGTGCCGCGCTTCTACGACGTGGACTACCTGCCCGACGGCCGGATCCAGCGGGTCGTGCCGAACCGGGCGGACGTGCCGTTCCGGGTGCACAAGCGCACGACGATGGACCTGGACGCCTGGCCGTACCCGCGCAAGCCGCTCGTGCCACTGGCCGAGACGGTGCACGAGCGGTACGCGGTGGAGATCTTCCGGGGCTGCACCCGGGGCTGCCGGTTCTGCCAGGCGGGCATGATCACCCGGCCGGTGCGGGAGCGTTCCATCACCACTGTGGGGCAGATGGTGCAGCAGGGGCTGGAGTTCTCCGGCTTCCACGAGGTGGGCCTGCTGTCGCTCTCGTCGGCCGACCACTCCGAGATCGGCGACATGTGCTCCGGCCTGGCCGAGCAGTACCAGGGCACCAACGTGTCGCTCTCGCTGCCGTCGACCCGGGTGGACGCGTTCAACATCGAGTTGGCCCAGGAACTGTCCCGCAACGGCCGGCGGACCGGCCTGACCTTCGCCCCGGAGGGCGGGTCGGAGCGGATCCGCAAGGTCATCAACAAGATGGTGTCGAAGGACGACCTGATCCGTACGGTGGTCACCGCGTACACCAACGGCTGGCGGCAGGTGAAGCTGTACTTCATGTGCGGCCTGCCCACCGAGACGGACGACGACGTCCTCGAGATCGCCGACATGGCGCACGAGGTGATCAAGGCTGGCCGGGCCGCCACCGGCTCCAAGGACATCCGCTGCACCGTCTCCATCGGCGGCTTTGTGCCGAAGCCGCACACCCCGTTCCAGTGGGCGGCGATGGAGCGGCCGGAGGTCATCGACGGTCGACTCAAACTGCTCAAGCAGGCCATCAACGCCGACCGCTCGCTGGGCCGGGCGATCGGCTTCCGCTACCACGACGGCGAGCCGTCGCTGATCGAGGGCCTGCTCTCCCGGGGCGACCGCCGGGTCGGCGCGGTGATCCGCCGGGTGTGGGAGAACGGCGGACGGTTCGACGGCTGGAGCGAGCACTTCTCGTACCAGCGCTGGGTGGACGCCGCCGCCGAGGTGCTGCCCGGCTTCGGGGTCGACCTCGACTGGTACACCACCCGGGAGCGCGACGAGTTGGAGGTCCTGCCCTGGGACCACCTGGACTCGGGCCTGGACAAGGACTGGCTCTGGCAGGACTGGCAGGACGCGCTCAGCGAATACGAGCAGGACGACTGCCGGTGGACGCCCTGTTTCGACTGCGGCGTCTGCCCGACCATGGACACCGAGATCCAGATCGGCCCGACCGGCCGGAAGCTGCTGCCGTTGACCCCGGTCAACGGCCTGAAGCTGCCCACCGGCGCCCAGCAGTGACAGTGGTCGAGCCCTCAACGAGGAGCACGAAGATCAGTAAGAAACCACAGCCCGTAGGCGGTCAGGCGCCGGTCGTCCAGCGCGTCCGGATCCGGTACGCCAAGCGGGGGCCGCTGCGGTTCACCTCACACCGGGACTTCGCCCGGGCGTTCGAGCGGGCCCTGCGCCGCGCCGGCGTCCCGGTGGCCTTTTCCCAGGGCTTCACCCCGCACCCCAAGATCTCGTACGCCAGCGCGGCGCCGACCGGGGTGGCGAGCGAGGCGGAGTACCTGGAGATCGGCCTGCGCGAGCCGGTCGAGCCGGCGCAGTTGCGGGCGGCGCTGGACGCGGCGCTCTCACCCGGCCTCGACGTCCTGGACGTGGTCGTGGCCACCGGGGGCAGCCTGGCCGACCGGATCGAGGCGTCCCGTTGGCGGATCGAGCTGCCGGAGGTGGATCCCGACGTTCTGGTGAAGGCGGTCGCCGCCTTCACCGCAGCCGAGGAGGTGCTGGTCGAGCGGATGACCAAGCAGGGGCGGCGGACCTTCGACGCGCGCGGCGCGGTGATTGGCATCGATGTCGATGCCGCACCGGCGACGCCTTCCGGGGCACCGGCCGTACCGTGTGCGATACTCGAACTGGTCGTGCGGCAGGTCACCCCGTCCGTACGACCCGATGACGTCCTTTCCGGCCTCCGCGTGGTGGCCGGCCTGGAGCCGCCGGTGGCCCCGAAGGTGATCCGGCTGGCTCAGGGCACGCTGACCGCGCAGGGTGCGATCGTGGACCCGCTGGACGCGGACCGCGACGGGGCAACCATCGGCGGGCGCTGACCGACGGTCGGCGCCCAGACAGGCAGACTTCGCCGGTCGCGCACGCCGTGCGCCCGGGGAAACACCATTGCGGCGACCCTGCGTGGCAGCGCTCACCCGCGCCCGGGGAAGCCAGAACTGGAGAACGTCCATGCTCGAGAACGAGCCCGAGGGCGGCGAACGGACCGGCGCGAACCCGGCCGACGAGACCGCCGAGAACAGCACCGCCGACGCGGCGGGCACGCCGCAGGGCGCGGGGGTGCCACCGGACGCGACCGGCGTTGCGCCGGAGACCGTCGCGCCGGGGGAGACCGGTGCCGCCGTGAGCGGCACCGCCGACCTGGGGGGCGCGGCGGTGGCCGAGACGCCGCCGAAGCGACGTACCGCACGACGCCGGACCACCCCGCTCAGCCAGCCCGAGCAGACCGACGCGCCGGTGGAGGCGTCCAGCACTCCGGCGCCGGGCAGCGGAGAAGCGCCTCAGGCCGAGGTCTTCGCCCCGGTCGCCGCCGACCTGGAGGCCGCGCCGAAGACCCCACGCCGCCGCCGCAAGGCCACCGGCGCGCAGAAGGTCGCCGAGGAGCCGGTGGAGGCGGTCGAGGTGGCGGCGGCCGACGGTGACGTCGTACCGCCGCTCAAGGTCACCCGTACCCGCCGCAAGAAGGCGGCTCCTGCGGCGGCCGAGCCGGCCACCGACCAGCCCGAAGCAGCCGAGCAGCCGGCGGCGAAGCGATCCCCGGCGCGGAAGCGGACCACGGCGGCGGAACGCCCCGCGGCCGGTGCGCAGCCTGCGCCGGACGAGGGGCCGGCGGCCGGCGCGGAACCCGAGGCGGGCACCGAGTTCGGCGCTGGCGCGCCGGCGGCGAGCGGCGCCGCCGCGTCGCCGGCCGCGCCTGAGACGAACGTCGAGGCAGAGCCGGCGGCGGCTGCGGAGCCGGCACCGGGTACGGCAGCCGCCCCGCCCGCCCCCGAGGCGGCCGCAGAGCCGGCACCGGAGCCCCGGTCCCGCCGGCGGCGTGCGGCGCTCACCGCACCGACGGTGCTGTTCATGGCCCCGGAGGAGATCACCGCGGCCCGCGTCGCCGCGGCCGAGGCGGCAGCCCTGGCTGAGCAGGAGACCGTCGAGGAACCGGCCGAGCCGTCGCGGCGGCGTCGGCGCAGCCGGCGGGAGGCCGAGCCCGCGCTGGAGGTCGAGGCCACCGAGGAGGAGCCCACCTCGGCCGCCGAGGAAGGCGCCGAGGAGGACGAGGACGACGAGGAGGGCCTCTCCGGCCGTCGCCGTCGCCGTCGGGGTCGCCGGGGCCGGGGTCGCGGTAAGGGCGGTGCCGAGGACGCCGAGGAGAACGAGTCCGAGGAGCCGGTCCAGGCCGTGGCTGAGGAAGCCGACGAGGAGGCCGGCGACGAGGAGAGCGGCGACGAGGCCGAGGGCGACGGGATGACCCGTCGACGGCGCCGCCGTCGCCGCCGGGGAGCCAGCGACACCGAGGGTGCCGCCGACGACGGCGTACCCACCGTGGTGAAGATCAGAGAGCCGCGCAAGACCGTCGACGAGGTGCAGGGCGTCTCCGGTTCGACCCGTCTGGAAGCCAAGCGGCAGCGCCGCCGGGACGGCCGCGAGCAGCGCCGGACCCGTCCGCCGATCCTCAGCGAATCCGAGTTCCTGGCCCGCCGGGAGGCGGTCGACCGGGTGATGGCGGTACGCCAACGCGGGGACCGTACGCAGATCGCTGTGCTGGAGGACGGCGTACTGGTCGAGCACTACGTGACCCGTAACTCGGCGGCCACCATGGCCGGCAACGTCTACCTCGGCAAGGTGCAGAACGTGCTGCCCAGCATGGAGGCGGCGTTCGTGGACATCGGCCGGGGCCGCAACGCGGTCCTGTATGCCGGTGAGGTCAACTGGGACACCACCGGGCTGGAGGGGCGGGCCCGCTCGATCGAGCAGGCGCTCCGCTCCGGCGACTCGGTGCTGGTGCAGGTCACCAAGGACCCGATCGGGCACAAGGGCGCCCGGCTGACCAGCCACATCGCGCTCTCCGGCCGGCACCTGGTGTACGTGCCGGGCGGCAACGCCTCGGGCATCAGCCGCAAGCTGCCGGACACCGAGCGCAAGCGCCTGCGCGACGCGCTGAAGAAGCTGGTGCCGGAGGGCGCCGGGGTGATCGTCCGGACCGCGGCCGAGGGGGCCAGCGAGGACGAGCTGGCCCGGGACGTCAAGCGGCTCCAGGCGCAGTGGGAGGACATCCAGGCCAAGGCCGCCGAGGGCGGGGCGCCGGTCCTGCTCTACGCGGAGCCGGATCTCGTCATCCGGGTGGTCCGGGACCTGTTCAACGAGGATTTCCGCGAGCTGGTGATCGAGGGCGACGAGTCGTACGACATGGTCGAGTCGTACCTGTCGCACGTCTCGCCGGACCTGGTCACCCGGCTGCGCCGGCACGTCGGCACCACCGACGTCTTCGCCGAGTACCGCATCGACGAGCAGATCCTCAAGGGGCTCGACCGGAAGGTCTTCCTGCCCTCCGGCGGCCACCTGGTGATCGACCGGACCGAGGCGATGACCGTGGTCGACGTGAACACCGGTAAGTACACCGGGGCCGGCGGCAATCTCGAGGAGACGGTCACCCGCAACAACCTGGAAGCGGCCGAGGAGATCGTCCGTCAGCTGCGGTTGCGCGACATCGGCGGCATCGTGGTGATCGACTTCATCGACATGGTGCTGGAGTCGAACCGGGAACTGGTGCTGCGCCGGCTTACCGAGTGCCTGGGCCGGGACCGGACCAAGCACCAGGTCACCGAGATCACGTCGCTGGGTCTGGTGCAGATGACCCGGAAGCGGATCGGCGCCGGGCTGGTGGAGGCGTTCAGCGAGACCTGCGAGTGCTGCAAGGGCCGAGGGCTGATCATCCACACCGAGCCGGTGCCGGAGAAGCCACGCTCGGGCAGTGGCGACAAGGGCAGTGGCGACAAGGTCAAGGCGATCGCCTCGGCCGCTGCTCCGGTCGCTGTCGAGCAGGGCAGCGCATCGTCGCGCCGCCGCGCTCGCAAGAGCGCACCGGCCGAGCGGACCGTGGTCGAGGTCACCGAGACCGACACCACGAGCACCGCCGACGCCGACTTCCACGACACCATGGGCTACGACCTGTCCCGGTACGAGACGGACACGCCAGCTGCCCCGGACGTCGCCGACAGCCAGCAGGGCGAGTCCGCCCGGCTCGCCGCACCGGACGACCCGGACGCGCTCGGTGAGGCCGACGAAGAGGACGGTACGGAGAGCGGTACCGGTCGGCGGCGGTCCCGCCGGGGTGGCGCGCGCCGTCGTACCCGCCCCTGATCTAGGTCGACACTTCCGGGCCCCTCCTGGCGACGTAGCCGGGAGGGGCCCGCGACGTGTGTCACCTCGGCTGCCTGCGCGGCGCTGGCGTGCCGAAAGGGCCGGGCCGGTTTGGGGTCGGGGGTTCCGATGGCGTACGCTAACCTGCGGCGCACTTTGGTGTGCCGAGTTCCCGCGTGCCCGCGCCGCCGTGCCTCTGCTACCCGGCGGCCGCCGTGGGGACGACCGCCAGCAGCCTCAACGACAGGGAGTCCGCCTCCGATGTACGCGATCGTCAAGACCGGCGGCAAGCAGTACAAGGTCGCCGAGGGCGACGTGATCGAGGTCGAGAAGCTCGCCGGTGCCCCCGGCGACGCGGTGAAGCTCGCCGCGGTGCTCCTCGTCGACGGTGACGACCTGGTGACCGACGCGGCCAAGCTCGCTCAGGTCGAGGTGTCCGGTGAGATCGCCGCGCACACCAAGGGCCCGAAGATCCGGATCCACAAGTTCAAGAACAAGACCGGCTACCACAAGCGCCAGGGTCACCGCCAGCCGTTGACCCAGGTCAAGGTGACCGGCATCTCCAGCGGGAAGTAGGTCGTCTCAAGATGGCTCACAAAAAGGGTGCGTCCAGCTCGCGTAACGGTCGTGACTCCGCGGCCCAGCGGCTCGGCGTGAAGCGCTTCGGTGGTCAGGTCGTCAGCGCGGGCGAGATCATCGTCCGGCAGCGTGGCACCAAGTTCCACCCCGGTGACCTGGTTGGCCGCGGCGGCGACGACACGCTCTTCGCGCTGGCCCCCGGTTCGGTCCAGTTCGGCACCAAGCGCGGTCGTAAGACCGTCAGCATCGTGCCGCAGCAGTAGCTCGAAAGCGACAAGCGGGCCGTGGACCTGATGTCCCGGCCCGCTTCGCTTTTTCTCGCGCGGGGGCGGTCCCCGCTGGAAGGATTGCGGCGTGACTACCTTCGTTGACCGGGTCGTCCTGCATCTGCAGGCCGGCGACGGCGGGCACGGTTGTGTCTCGATCCACCGGGAGAAGTTCAAGCCGTTCGGCGGCCCCGACGGCGGTAACGGCGGACACGGCGGCAGTGTCTCCCTGGTGGTCGACCCGCAGGTGCACACGCTGCTCGACTTCCACTTCCGCCCGCACGTCAAGGCCGCGAACGGCCGCGGTGGCGCGGGTTCGAACCGGGACGGTGCCAACGGTGCCGACCTGGTGCTCACGGTGCCCGACGGCACGGTGGTGCAGAGCCTGGACGGCACCGTACTGGCCGACATGGTCGGCGCCGGGACCACCTTCGAGGTGGCCCGGGGCGGGCGCGGTGGCCGGGGCAACGCCTCGCTGGCCAACGCCCGCCGCAAAGCGCCCGGCTTCGCCGAACTCGGCGAGCCGGGTGAGCAACTGGACGTGGTGCTGGAGCTCAAGAGCGTCGCCGACGTCGGCCTGGTGGGTTTCCCGTCGGCCGGTAAGTCGTCGCTGATCTCGGTGATCTCCGCCGCCAAGCCGAAGATCGCCGACTACCCGTTCACCACGCTGGTGCCGAACCTCGGCGTGGTCCGGGTCGACAACCACACCTTCACGGTCGCCGACGTGCCCGGTCTGATCCCCGGCGCGGCCACCGGCAAGGGGCTCGGGCTGGAGTTCCTGCGGCACGTCGAACGCTGCGCCGTCCTGGTGCACGTGATCGACACCGCCACCCTGGAGCCCGGCCGGGATCCGTTGGCCGACATCGACACCATCGAGGCGGAGCTGGCCGCGTACGGCGGCCTGGCCGACCGGCCGCGACTGGTCGCGCTGAACAAGATCGACGTGCCCGACGGCCGTGACCTCGCCGAGATCGTCCGGCCCGACCTGGCAGCGCGCGGCCTGCGGGTCTTCGAGGTGTCGGCGGCCACCCGGGAGGGGCTCAAGGAGTTCACCTTCGCGCTGGCCGAACTGGTCGAGCAGGCGCGGGCGGCGACACCCCCGGCCGAGCCGACCCGGATCGTGCTCCGGCCGAGGGCGGTCGACGACGCCGGTTTCACCATCGAGGCGGAGAAGGACGGCTCGTACACGGTGCGTGGCGCCCGGCCGGAGCGCTGGGTACGTCAGACGAACTTCGACAACGACGAGGCGGTCGGCTACCTCGCCGACCGGCTGGCCCGGCTGGGTGTGGAGGAGCAGCTGGCCAAGGCCGGTGCCCAGCCCGGTGACCTGGTCCGGATCGGCGAGCGGGAGTTCGACTGGCAGCCCACGCTCTATGCCGGCGCCGAGTTCGTGCCCGGTGCGCGCGGTCGCGACGTCCGGCTGGAGGAGCGGCCGACCCGGGCCAGCGCGGCCGAGCGGCTGGCGGCCCGTAAGGCTCGCCGGCAGCGGCCCGCCGACGAGATCGAGCCGGCCCCCCAGACGGAGGACGCCGAGTAGCCTCCGGTCCCGGATCCGGCCGGCCGGGTCGGTTCGCGCCTCGCGGCGTGCCGAGATCGCGGGTCAGGGGCGGTCGAAGGGGTTGTCCGGTGCGGTGCCGGTGCCGACGTTGTTGGAGAGCAGCAGGCCCAGGGCCAGCATGCCGAAACCGAGCCCCAGGTGCAGGAAGTCGTCGGCACCGTTCACCGGGATGAAGTTGGCCGCGCTCTCGTCCTCGACCGCCCACCCGTACAGCCACAGGACGAGGTAGATCGCGCCGCCGCCGACCAGGAAGAACCGCGCGCCGGCCACCCGGCGGGCCAGCACCAGGCCGACCAGGCCGAAGCCGAGATGCAGCAGGTTGTGCAGGATCGAGACCTGGAAGAGGCCGAGCAGCTTCGCCCTCGAGTGGTGCCCGGCGAAGGACATGTCGCCGTAGTCGGTGGTGATGCCGGGAATGAAGCCGGCCACGCCGAGGAGCAGGAAGAGGCACGCCACCGCCAGGGCGGCGAGTTGGACCTTGCTGCGTCCCGCCCGGCCCCGGTCTGACCGATGCGCCATCGATGTCACCTCTGTGGATCGGGGCAGGGCCGGTGGCCGCCGGGGCGGCGAGGTCACCTACCTGCGATCTCGCTGGCCTGCTGATCCTCCATTTTGTCGGCCGGCGCGGGTGCCCCGCAGCGAAACGGCCAAGCTGAGCCGGGTACCGGCGAGGTCACCCAGGACCTGCGCGAGACGGCCCAGCAGGCGGCCGAGTCGGTCAGCTGCCTGACCGTGCTCCGCCGAGGGGCCGCACGCCGGCCGGGCACCCGTCCCGCGTCGGCGCTGCCCTTCGGCGGAGTCGGCCGGTAGCTGGCACGTCGGTGCCGACGGCGGGCCGCTCCGCCGCAGTCAGGGAGTCAGTCCAGGTCGAACTCGCCGTCCTGGGCGCCCGCGACGAAGGCGTCCCACTCGGCCTTCGTGAAGACCAGCACCGGGCCGTCCGGCTCGGCGGAGTTGCGCATACCGATGAGGTCGTCGACGAAGGCGACCTCCACCGCCGCCTCGGAGGTGTCGCCCTCGGCCCGCTGCCAGACCGCGCGGGAGAGGTCGAAGTCGCCCTTGGGGTGCGTTGTCATGGTCAGGTCCTCCAGGTCCAGGGGGAATTGGCGAGCCCTTCGCTCGGCCCATCGGGCAGGATAAGCGGATGCCGAGCCTGACCCGTGCAGAGTCGACCGCGCGTGGCGCGTCGATATCTGTCACGTCCTACCAGGTGGACCTCGACCTGACCGGGGACGCAGAGCGGTTCCGCTCGCACGTCACGATCCGGTTCCGGGCCACCGCCACCGAGACCTTCGCCGAGGTCAAGCCCGCGAAACTGCTTGCGGTACGCCTCAACGGCGTCGACGTCGACCTGGCCACGTTTGTCGACAACCGGCTGCCGCTGACCGGGCTGACCGAGGAGAACACGCTTACCGTCGACGCCGAGATGGCGTACACGAACAGCGGCGAGGGAATGCACCGGTTCGTCGACCCGGCCGACGGCGAGACCTACCTCTACGCGATGTCCTTCCTGGACGATGTGCAGCGCATCTTCGCCGCCTTCGACCAGCCCGACCTGAAGGCGCCGGTCACCCTCTCGGTCACCGCACCGCCGCACTGGACGGTGGCGGCGAACGCCGAGTTGGCCGCCAACCCGGAGCCGGGGCGCTGGGAGTTCGCACCCACCCTGCCGATCGCGACGTACTTCTTCACAGTGGTCGCCGGCCCTTGGCACGTACGCCGGGACAGCCACGACGGCATTCCGCTCGGCGTCTACTGCCGACGTTCCCTCGCCGAGCACCTGGACGCCGACGCGGAGGAGATCTTCACAGTCACCAAGCAGTGCCTGGACCGCTTTCACCAGCTCTTCGACGAGCGTTACCCGTTCGGCAAGTACGACCAGGCGTTCGTGCCGGAGTTCAACGCCGGTGCCATGGAGAACCCGGGGCTGGTCACCTTCCGCGACGACTACATCTTCCGGTCCGCGGTCACCGACACCCAGCGGGAACTGCGGGCCACCACCATCGCCCACGAGATGGCGCACATGTGGTTCGGTGACCTGGTCACCATGCGCTGGTGGGACGACCTGTGGCTGAACGAGTCGTTCGCGGAGTACCTCGGCACCCGGGTCACCGCCGAGGCGACCCGCTTCGGCGGGGCGTGGACGACCTTCGCGCTGCGGCGCAAGGCCTGGGGATACGCCGCCGACCAGCGGCCCTCCACCCACCCGGTCGCCCCGGAGCAGGTGGTCGACGCCGCCGAGGCGCTGCTCAACTTTGACGGCATCTCGTACGCCAAGGGCGCCAGCGTGCTGCGGCAGTTGGTGGCCTGGCTCGGTGACGACGCCTTCCTGGCCGGCCTGAACGACCACTTCGCCCGGCACCGGTTCGGCAACGCCACCCTGGCGGACCTGCTGGCGAGCCTCTCTGCCGCAAGTGGCCGGGATCTCGGCGGCTGGGCGCAGAGCTGGCTGCGTACCCCGCAGGTGAACACGCTGCGGGCCGAGGTGACCGTGGACGACCGGGGCCGGTACGCCGAGGTGGTCGTCGCGCAGACCGCACCGCCGACGCACCCGGTGCTGCGCCCGCACCGCATCGGGGTGGGCCGGTACGCCGTCGACGGCACCGCCGAACGCGTCGAGGTCGACCTGGATCCGAAGGTCGACGAGGGGCGTACGGTCCTCGCCGGGTTGGCCGGGCAGCCAGCGGCGGCGGTTCTGCTGCCCAACGACGGTGACCTGACCTTTGCCAAGATCCGGCTCGATCCCGCCTCGGCCGATGCCGTGCCGTCGTTGCTGCCCCGCCTAGCCGACCCGCTGGCCCGGGCGCTGCTCTGGGGCGAGGCGCTTGACGCCGCGACCGACGGCGAGCGACCGGTCGGCGCGGTCGTGGAGCTGACCGCGAGGGCACTACCCACCGAGACCGAGGTGATCATCGCCGAGGACGTGCTCGCGCTGAGCCGCTCGTTGGTGGACCGCTACCTCGACCCGGCGGCCCGCCAGGCCGCGCTGACCGTGCTCGCCGACTCCTGCCGGCGGTTGCTCGACGGTGCCGCGCCGGGGGAGTCGTTGCAGTTGGCCGCGGCGCGCGGGCTGATCGCCGCGACCACCGACGCCGAGCTGCTCACGGGCTGGCTCGCCGGCCGGGACGTACCAGCGGGGTTGGCGGTCGACGTGGAGCTGCGCTGGGCGATCCTGGCCCGGCTGGTGCTGCTGGGCGCGGCCGGCGCGGCCGAGATCGCGGCGGAGGCGGCGGCCGATCCGAGCGCCACCGGCGCGGAGCGCGCCGCCAGGTGCCGGGCGGCGTTGCCCGATCCGGCGGCCAAGCGGACCGCGTGGGAGATCATTGTGTCGAACACCGAGCTGTCCAACCGGCTGGTCGAGGCGACCGCCGCCGGTTTCTGGCAACCCGAGCAGGCGGAGTTGACCGCAGACTACGTCGAGCGGTACTTCACCGACATGCCGGCCGCCGCGCGGCTGCGTACGCCCTGGGTGGCCGACGAGGTGGCGGAGCTGGCCTTCCCCCGCTACGCCGTGGCGCAATCCACCCGGGAGGCGGCCGCGGCGCTGCTCGCCCGCGACGACCTCACCCCCGGGTTGCGCCGGGTGGTCACCGACGCCGACGACGACCTGCGCCGTGCCCTGGTGGTCCGGACGGCGGTGGCCGCCACGACCGCCTGACCACCGGTGGCCGGGGCGGTACGGAGGGTGCCGGCCCGGCCGGGTGCGGGTTCTAGGATCATGGGGTGGTGGACGACATCCGGCGGATCGGGATCATGGGCGGCACCTTCGACCCGATCCACCACGGGCACCTGGTGGCGGCGAGCGAGGTGGCGGACCGGTTCGGGCTCGACGAAGTGATCTTCGTGCCGACCGGCCAGCCGTGGCAGAAGGCGGACATGCCGGTCAGCTCGGCCGAGGACCGTTATCTCATGACGGTGGTCGCCACCGCCTCCAACCCGCGGTTCCAGGTCAGCCGGGTGGACATCGACCGGGGTGGCCCGACCTACACCGTCGACACCCTGCGCGACCTGCACGAGGTGTACGGGCCGAAGGCCCAACTCTTCTTCATCACCGGCGCGGACGCCCTGGAGAAGATCCTGAGCTGGAAGAACCTCAACGAGATCTTCGAGTTGGCGCACTTCATCGGGGTGACCCGGCCCGGCTTCGAACTCTCCGACGCGCACCTGCCGGCCGACACGGTCAGTCTGGTCCAGGTGCCGGCGATGGCGATCTCGTCCACCGACTGCCGGGCCCGGGTCGCTCGCGGTGCGCCGCTCTGGTACCTGGTGCCGGACGGTGTGGTGCAGTACATCGCGAAAAGACGTCTCTATCAGGAGTGATTCGACCGATTACGCCCGGTATTGGGCGAAAACCGGTAGGTCGCGAATCCGACCCGTGTGAGAGGCTGGAACCATCGCACGAATGATCGAAGGAGAACGGTGACAGTTTCCGAACGCGCTCACGAGCTGGCGATCACCGCCGCCCAGGCGGCAGCCGACAAGAAGGCTCAGGACATCGTCATCATCGACGTGGGCGACCAGCTCGCCATCACCGACGCGTTCGTGCTCGCCGCGGCCCCGAACGAGCGCCAGGTGCTGGCCATTGTCGATGCCATCGAAGAGGCGCTGCTCGACCTGCCCGAGAAGGCGAAGCCGGTACGGCGCGAGGGCGAGCGCGGCGGGCGCTGGGTGCTGCTCGACTACGTCGACATCGTGGTGCACGTCCAGCACACCGAGGAACGCGAGTTCTACGCCCTCGACCGGCTCTGGAAGGACTGCCCCACCATCCCGTTCGTCGACCGGGACCTGGCCCGGGCCGAAGCCGCCGCCGGATCGGGCGAGTGACCCGCCTGATCATCTGGCGGCACGGCAACACCGCCTGGAACGCCGCCAAGCGGGTGCAGGGCCAGTCCGACGCACCCCTGAACGACCTCGGCCGGGAGCAGGCGCGGGCCGCCGCGCCGCTGCTCGCCACGATGCGACCGGACGCCATCATGGCCAGTGACCTGAGCCGCGCGGCGGACACCGCCGCCGCGCTCGCCGCGCTGACCGGCCTGCCGGTGCGCTCCGACGCCCGGTTGCGCGAACGCTACTTCGGGAGCTGGCAGGGTCTGCTGCTCACCGAGATCACCGAGCGGTTCCCCGACGAGTACGCCCGCTGGCGGGCCGGTGACCCGGATCCGGGCTCCGGCATCGAGCATCTCGACGAGCTGGGTAAAAGGATCGGCACCGCGTTGCAGGAGGCCGCCGACGAGGCGCCCGGCGGCACGATCGTGGTCGCCACCCATGGCGGCGCCGCCCGGCAGGGGTGTGGCTACCTGCTCGGCTGGGAGCACGGCGTGCTGCGCGCGGTCGGCTCGCTGCGCAACTGCCACTGGACGGAGCTGCGCCAGGACACCGGGCGCGGGTGGCACCTGCGGGCCCACAACGTCGGGCCGATCCCGACCGACGGCACCCCTGCGGCCACCCCCGGGCTGGCTGATCCCGGCTGATCCGGTGCGATCGGCTACCGTGCCGAGCATGCCCGTCGCGGTCGTGACCGACTCCACCGCCTACCTTCCATCCGAGCTGGTGCCGGCGTACCGGCTGACCGTGGTGCCGCTGACCGTGGTGCTCAACGGCATTGAAGGGCTGGAGGGGGTCGAGGTCTTCCCGGCGGACGCCACCCGCGCCCTGAGCGCCCGTCGGGTCTCGGTGAGCACCTCACGACCGTCACCGGAGCAGTTCGCCCTCACGTACCGCGAGTTGCTGGACGCCGGGGCCGACGGCGTGGTCTCGGTACACCTGTCGGCCGGTCTCTCCGGCACGATCGAGGCGGCCGAGCTGGCCGCGGCTCAGTTCGGTGACCGGGTGCAGGTGGTGGACAGTCGCTCCTGCGGTATGGGTCTCGGCTTCCCGGCCATCGCGGCGGCCCGGGCCGCCGTCGACGGTACCGACCTGGCCGGCGTGCGGGCCGCCGCCGTGGACGCCGTCGGGCGTACCACGATCTTCTTCTACGTCGACACGCTTGAGTTCCTCCGCCGGGGCGGCCGGATCAACGCCGCCGAGGCACTGCTCGGCACCGCGCTCTCGGTCAAGCCGATCCTGCACATGCCCGACGGCGTCATCGTGCTGCGGGACAAGGTGCGTACCGCCAGCCGGGGCGTGGCACGACTGATCGACCTGGCCGTGGAGGCGGCCGGGGACGGGCCGGTGGACGTCGCCGTGCACCATCTCGCGGCGCCGCAACGAGCCGAACAACTGCTCGACGCGCTGGCCACCCGGCTCGACGACCGACTGTACGACACGTACGTCTCCGAGGCCGGTGCGGCCGTCGCCGCCCATGCCGGCCCCGGCCTGGCCTGCGTCGTCATCCATTGCCGCTGACGGCCGGTCCACCTCGGCCAGCGTACGTGGTGCTGCGGGACGAGGATGGGTCGTGCAGTTTGTTGCGGCTCGGGGGAGGGGTTGACCGATGTCCTCTGTGGTGACCGGGGGCGGGCGCGGAGTCGGCCGGGGAATCGTGGAACGGCTACTCGTCGGCGGCGAGACCGTCGTGCTGATCGAGCGTGATCCGGCGGCGGTGTCCTGGGTGCCGGGGCACCCCGACGCCGAGCGGCTTGTGGTTGTCGTCGGCGACGCCGCCGACGAGGGCGTCGCGGCCCGCGCCGCCGACCTCGCGGACCGAGCCGGGCCGCTGACCGGCTGGGTCAACAACGCCGCGGTGTTCCGGGACGCCTCCGTGCACGACGCCCCGGTCGGCGAGGTCGTCGACCTGATCACCCGCAACCTGCGCCCGGCCGTGGTCGGTGCCGCCACCGCGGTCCGCCGCTTCCTCGCCGCCGGTACCGCCGGCGCCGTGGTCAATGTCTCGTCCCACCAGGCCAGCCGCCCGGTGCCCGGTTGCCTGCCGTACGCCACTGCCAAGGCCGCCATCGAGGGGCTCACCCGGGCGCTGGCCGTGGAGTACGGCCGGTACGGCATCCGGGCCAACGCCGTCGCGCTCGGCTCGGTGTCGACGGAGCGGCACGAGGCGTTCCTCGCGGGCCAGGAGCCGGACCGGGTACGGCGGATCGAGGCGGAGCTGGCCCAGCTGCATCCGGTGGGCCGGATCGGCCAGCCGCAGGACGTGGCCGAGGCGGTGGCGTACCTGCTCTCCCCGGCGGCGGGCTTCGTCAACGGCGTCACCCTGCCGGTGGACGGCGGGCGCGCGGCGCTCGGCCTCGACCCGGAAGCCCGCTGAGGACGACGCCGGGACAACGGAGAGCGGCGGGCCCTAGCACATTGTGGGCATGATCAGGGCGTTGTCCACAGTCCGCCGGTTGTCCACAGCACGGGCACCGTGAACCAGCAGAGGCTGCCCTCGCCGCCCTAGCCTCGCGCCGTGTCCAACGACGAGGAGACGGTGGTCCGGGAGCGACTCCGGCGGCTGATGCCCGGTGCCCGGGCGGATCACGGCGACGTACCGCCGCTGCCGGTGGCCGGGCCGGAGTCACCGTCCCGGCTGGACTGGCCGACCGTGCTGCTTCCGATTCACGCCGGTGGTGGCCCGCGCCCGCTGGCGGAAGTCTCGGATCCGGTGCCTGTCGCCGGGCCGCGATCAGATCCGCCCGAGTCGCTCCGGGGCGATGGGCCGCCCTCGTTGGAGGTCGAGCCGGCGCCGGAGGCGTTGCCGGTGTCCCGGTTGCCGGGGCCGGGCGTGTTCGACCCGGGCCGGCGGGGTGTGCGGGCGCTCGCGGTCGTCGCTGTTCTGGTGGTGATCGCCGCCGCCGGCTGGGCCTGGCGGGCGCGTCCTCAGGTGGAGCCGGTCGTCGCCGCGACGGGCGCTGCAGTCACCCCGGATCCGGCGGCCCCGGGCGGTGCCGACCCGGCGGCCCCGGGCGGTGTCGAGCCGGGGAGCACGGCGTCCGGGGAACTGGTCGTCGCGGTCGCCGGGAAGGTCCGCCGACCCGGGCTGGTCCGGATTCCGGCCGGGTCGCGGGTGGCCGACGCCGTCGAGGCGGCCGGCGGGGCGCTGCCCGGGGTGGACGTGGCGATGCTGAACCCCGCCCGGAAGGTCTCCGACGGCGAGCTGATCCTGGTCGGCGTGCCGGCGCCCGCCGCGCCGCCGGGGGCGGCGCAGCCCGGCGCGGCACCGGCCGGGGAGCCGGCGACCGGAGCGCGGGTCAACCTCAACACCGCGACCTCGGCCCAACTGGAGACGCTGCCCGGGGTGGGGCCGGTGCTGGCCCAGCGCATCATCGCGCACCGCGACCAGCACGGTGGATTCCGGACCGTCGGCGACCTGCGCCAGGTCAGCGGCATCGGCGACGCGCGGTACGAGCAGCTCAAGGACCTGGTGACCGTGTGAGTGCGGGCGACGAGAAACCACCTGACCTTCGGCTGGCCGGGCTGGCCGTGGCGGCCTGGCTCACCGCGCTGGCCGGGCTGCAGCTCGACGCCCGGCGTACGCTGCTGGTGTCCGCCGTCGCGGCCGGTCTCGCCCTGCTCGCGGCACTGCACCTGCTCGGAGTCGTCGCCCGTCCCGGCACCATCGCCCGCCGCTACGGCTGGATCGCGGTCGCGGTCCTGATCGGTGTCCTCTGTGGTGGCGCGGCCACCTCGGCCCGGATGGCCGTCCGCGACGCCGAGCCGCTGCGCGCCCTGACCGAGGAGGGCGGCCGGGTCACCGCCGAGCTGGTCGTCCGGGACGACCCCCGGGCGGTACGCGGTGGCATCGTGGGCCGTCCGCCGACCATGCTGGTGCGGGCGAAGCTGGTGACCGTCCACGGCCCGGCGGGGCAGCGGGTCACCGTACCGGCCCGGATGCTGGTGCTCGCCGACGATCCGGCCTGGCGCGGGTTGCTGCCCGGGCAGCGGCTCACCGCCGAGGGGCGGCTGGCGGAACCGCGCGGCGGCGACCTGACCGGTGCCGTGCTCACCACCACCGGGCCACCCGTCCGGCTCGGCTCGCCGTCGGCCCTGCAACGGGCCGCCGGTCGGCTCCGCGCCGGCCTGCAACAGGCCTGCGCGCCGCTGCCCGACGAGCCGGGTGGGCTGCTGCCGGGCCTGGTCGTCGGCGACACCAGCCAACTGCCCGACCCGGTGGAGGAGGACTTCCGCGCGACCGGAATGACGCATTTGAACGCGGTGTCCGGCTCCAATGTCGCGATCATCGTGGGCGCGGTGCTGTTGTTGGCCCGCTGGGCACGCGCCGGCCCGCTCCTGGCCGCCGGACTCTGTGGGCTGGCCCTGGTGGGCTTCGTCATCCTGGTCCGGCCGTCGCCGAGTGTGGTCCGCGCGGCCACCATGGGCGCGATCGGGCTCGCCGCGCTGGCCGCGGGCCGACCCCGGGCGGCGGTGCCGGCCCTGGCCGCCGCGGTGGCGGTGCTGGTGCTTGTCGATCCCGACCTGGCCGGTGACCCCGGCTTCGCGCTCTCCGTGCTCGCCACCGGCGGCCTGCTGCTGCTCGCGCCCCGGTGGCGGGACGGCCTGCGGCGGCGCGGCGTACCACCGGGGGCCGCCGAGGCGCTCGCGGTGCCGGCCGCCGCGCAACTGGCCTGCTCACCGGTGATCGCCGCCCTGTCCGGGACGGTCAGCCTGGTCGCCGTGCCGGCCAACCTGCTCGCGGTGCCGGCGATTGCCCCGGCCACCGTGCTGGGTGTGGTGGCTGCGATCGGGTCGCCGGTCTGGCCGGCCGGTGCCGAGTTCGTCGCCTGGCTGGCGCACTGGCCGGCCTGGTGGCTGGTGCTGGTCGCCCGGTACGGCGCCCGGGTACCGGCCGGCAACCTGCCCTGGCCCGACGGGGTGTCCGGGGCGCTGCTGCTGACCGGGCTGACCCTGCTCCTGCTGGTGGCGTTCCGCCGGCCGGTGCTGCGCCGGTTGGTGTTGGTGCTGGCGCTTGCGGTGGTGCTCGGCAGCATGCCGGTCCGGGTGTTCGCCCCCGGCTGGCCGCCGACGGGCTGGGTGATCGCCGTCTGCGCCGTCGGTCAGGGCGACACCGTGGTGTTGCCGGTGGCGGCCGGTCGGGCGGTGGTGGTCGACGCCGGCCCGGACCCGGCGGCGGCGGACGCCTGCCTGCGCCGGCTCGACGTGCGGCGGGTGCCGCTGCTGGTGGTCAGCCACTTCCATGTCGACCACACCGGCGGGGTGGCCGGGATCTTCCGTGGCCGGCAGGTGGACACGGTGCTCACTCCGCAGTGGCCGGAGCCGGCGACCGGGCGGGACCTGGTCCGAGCCACCGCCGCCGCGCACGGTACCCCGTTGGCGCCGGCGCCGACCGGGTGGCGCTACCGGGCCGGTACGACGGAACTGGTGGTGCTCGGCCCGCCGTACCCGATGCGCGGCACCAGGTCGGATCCGAACAACAACTCACTCGTGCTGCTGGCCACCGTGGGTGGGGTGCGGATCCTGCTCACCGGTGACGCCGAGACCGAGTTGCAGCGCGAGTTGCGGGAGCGGTTGCCGCCGGATGGGCTGCGGGCCGACGTGTTGAAGGTCGCCCACCACGGCTCGGCGTATCAGGATCCGGCCTTCCTGGACGCGGTCCGCCCGGCGGTGGCGCTGGTGCCGGTGGGTGCGGGCAACACCTACGGCCATCCCAGCGAGGCGGTGCTGGCCCGGCTGTCCCGCAACGGCGCGCGGGTGCTGCGTACCGATGTCGACGGGGACGTGGCGGCACTTGTCGGCCCCGTGGGCCTGGCGGTGGTGACCGCCGGCGTCGACCCGAGCCGGGCCAAACGATGAATAGATCAGCTTTTGTGGCAAAAAGAGATAGATGTCTGGATTTGCGCTGTGTGCGGGGTCCGCCCGCACACTGTGCACGACCGGGCTGGACCAGGCCGCCAAGCGTGCGAATATGGGCGGCGTGATCGCCGCCAGCGCCGCTCCTATTGTGCTCGTCCTCGGTGACGAGGAGCTGCTCGCCACGCGTGCGGTGACCGAAACCGTCACCGCCGCCCGGGCGGCCGACCCGGACCTCGACGTCCGGGAGTACGCCGCAGGTCAGCTCAGCGTCGGCGAGATCGACGAGATGCTCAGCCCGTCGCTGTTCGGCGGGCGCCGGCTGCTGGTGCTCCGCTCGGGTCAGGATGCCCGCAAGGATCTGGTCGCCGCACTGCTGGCGTACGCCAAGAATCCCGACCCGGACGTGCAACTCGTGGTGCAGCACCTCGGCGCGGCCAAGGGCAAGGCCTTCGCCGACGGGCTGAAGTCGGCAGGCGCGCAGGTGCTGCCGGCGGCCAAGCTCAAGGGGCACCGCGAGCGGGTGGCCTTCGTCCGCGACGAGTTCCGGCGGGCGGGCGGGCGGTGCACCGACGACGCCGCCGAGGCGCTGATCGCGGCGGTCGGCAACGACCTGCGCGAACTCGCGGCGGCCTGCTCGCAGCTGATCGCCGACACCGACGGCCGGATCGGCGCCGACACCGTGGCCCGCTACTACCGGGGCCGGGTCGAGGTGAGCGGTTTCACCGTGGCCGACGCCACCATGGTCGGTGACCTTCCGGGTGCCCTGGAGGCGCTGCGCTGGGCGCTGCACGTCGGAGTCGATCCGGTGCCGATCGCCGACGCCCTCGCCGACGGGATCCGCACCGTGGCCCGGGTCGCCTCCGCCGGGCGGGGCAGCCCCTACCAGTTGGCGAGCAGTCTGGGCCTGCCGCCGTGGAAGATCGAGCGGGCCCAACGGCAGGCGCGCGGCTGGACGCCCGACGGACTGGTCCGGGCCATGCAGGCGGCGGCCGAGTGCAACGCGGCGGTCAAGGGCGGCTCCGACGACCGGGCGTACGCGCTGGAGAAGGCGGTCTTCTCGGTGGCCGCCGCGCGACAGGGCGGCACCAGATGAGCGGAGCCCTCCGTGGCTCGTGGGCCACGATCCCGGCCGAGGAGGAGCGGTACCGCCCGCTCTACGCGCGGGTGCTCGGGCTGCGCTTCGTCAACCCGGGCGGGGTGCTCTGCTTCATGTTCTTCGAGGGGGCCATCGCGCTGGCGGCCCTGCTCACCCTCGCCGAGTTGGTGAAGTGGTGGGCGGTGTTGGTGCTGCCGGCGTCGGTGGCGGTGATGGTCAAGCTGAACGACCTGGTGGCCGCCGCGGTGATCCGCTGGGCCGCAGCCGTGCCCGAGCAGGAGCGGGACCGGTTCCGGCGGCAGATGGAACCGGTCGTCGGGCGGGTACGCGTCGACTGGCGCCCGCACCGCGTGGCCGGCGTGCTGGGCAGCGCGGATCCGGTGGAGGCGGCGCGGCCCGAGGGCCCCCATCCGGACCGGTCGCCGCCGGCCACCTGAGCCGGCACCGGGCGGCACCGGGCGGGAGAAGACGTGCGAGAGCCCCGAGGCGCTGAGCCGGCACCGGGCGGGAAAAGACGTGCGAGAGCCCCGAGGCAGCGGCCCCGGGGCTCTCGTCAGGTCTTGGCCCGCCGGATCAGGCGGAATCCAGGTTCGCCGGATCAGGCAGCGAACGACGCGACGCGCTTGGCGATCGCCGACTTGCGGTTCGCGGCCTGGTTGGTGTGGATGACGCCCTTGCTGGCCGCCTTGTCCAGCTTGCGCGAGGCGTCCTGCATGAGGGCGGTGGCCTTCTCGACGTCACCGGCCTCGGCAGCCTCGTGGAACTTGCGGATGGCGGTCTTCAGCGACGACTTGACCGACTTGTTACGCAGCCGGCGCTTCTCGTTCTGCCGGTTGCGCTTGATCTGGGACTTGATGTTCGCCACGCGACAGCCTCGTCTTGATAGCTCGGGTTGGTCAGCTTGTGCGCGCGACGAGCATGCGTCATCGCTGCGCGAAGAGCTAGGTTACCAGGTCGGCCCGGACGGGCCAAAACGGGTCAGGTCCAGCCCTGCCGGCGGGCCAGCCAGCCGAGCGCCTGTTCGCCGGTCCACCGCTGGTGGGCCGGGAGGCTGGCGGCGGCGGTCGGCGGTGCCGAGGCGGCGGCGGTCAGGTGGTAGCCGGCCAGGGCGGCGAGGGTCACGTCCAGCGCGTCGTCGGGTGCACCGGCGGCGGCCGGATGGGCGGCGAAGTGGCTGTCGACGTCCAGCCCGCTGGCGTACCCGGTGATCAGCAGCCCGGCCAGGTCGAACCAGGCCGGCCCATGGCAGAGCCAGCTCCAGTCGCAGAACCAGGCGGTGCCGGTGGCGTCGATGAGCACGTTGTCCACGCGCAGGTCGCCGTGGCTGAGGCCGACGGCCCCGGCGGCGTACCCGGGCAGGCGCGACTCCAGGTCGACCAGATCGGCGAGCCGACCGCGGAGCGCGGCGGGCAGCGGCGGCAACGGTTCCCGGCCGGCGGCCACCTCGCCCCACCAGAGGATGTCGTCGCGGGCGAGGTCGGCGAGCCGGGGCAGCCCGAGGGCGACCAGCTCGGTCGGCGGGTCGGTGAGCGCGGCGGCGATGTCGGCGTAGCCGGCGAGGGTGGCGGCCAACTCGGCCGGGGCCCAGGGCAGCCGGGGGGTGTGGCCGTCGACCGCATCCAGGCAGAGCGCGTACCAGCCGGCGTCCCACAGGGTCCAGCGCAGCCGGGGCACCGGCAGCCCGGCGGGCAACCGGGCCAGGACCGCCGCCTCCCGGGCGTACCAGTCGACCAGGTGCGGCTGCTCGGCGTGGGGCGCGGCCTTGACGAACGCGCTCGCCCCGTCGGCGGTGTGCAGCACCGCGGCGAAGCCCCGGGTGAAGCCGGCGCCGGCACCGTGGGCCTCGACCACCGGCGCGCCGAGCCGCGCCGAGATCGCCGAGCGCACCGCCGCCGGCAGCGTGTGCCACGCGGGCCGCTGGGCGGTCGCGTGGTACGAGACGGGCGGCGGGGACGGGACGCTCACCCCGACCATGCTGCCCGACGTCTGCCAGACTGCGAGGCCATGAGGACCGACGACTTCTGGCAGCTGATCGAGCAGGCCCGTGCCGGCGGGGGAGAGCCCGACGCCATCGCCGCCCGGGCCGTCGCGCTGCTCGCCGAGCGTGATCCGGAGGAGATCGTCGGGTACGCCCGCCACCAGCAGCGGGTCCTCGCCGCCTCCTACCGGGTCGATCTCTGGGGTGCCGCGTACCTGATCAACGGGGGTGCCTCCGACGACGGGTTCGAGTACTTCCGTGGCTGGCTGATGACCCAGGGGCGGGAGATCTTCGCCCGCGCGGTGGCGGAACCGGATTCGCTGGCCGGGCTGCCGCAGGTCCGGGCCGCCTCGCTCAGCGGCGAGGAGTTCGAGTGCGAGGACATGCTGGCCGTGCCGTGGGACGCGTACCGCAAGGCGACCGCGACCGATCTCCCGACGGACCGGGCGGCGCCGCCCGTGCCGGACCTTAACGACTTCTGGGACTTCGACGACTCCGACGAGGCCCGGCGCCGGCTGCCCCGGCTCGCCACCCTCTTCGTCGAGCCGCCCGAGGAGTGAGGTCCGCCGACCGTGCCAGGAGTGAGGTCCGCCGACCGTGCCAGGAGTGAGGTCCGCTGAGCGTCCCAGGCGTGGGTTCCGTCGAGCCGTCCCTGGAGTGACGGACGCCCGACCGGCGCTCGGCGGGGACGTGGGAGCATAGAGCAGGCCGGTACGTGCCGGCCCGCTCAACGTCAGCCGACCAGAACGGACCGCTGTGCCACCGACGCTCGATCCCGGCGCGAACGCTCCTGGTGCCACCGACCCGGCGCGGATCAGGAACTTCTGCATCATCGCCCACATCGACCACGGGAAGTCGACCCTGGCCGACCGGATGTTGCAGCTCACCGGCGTGGTCGACCCGCGCCAGATGCGCGCGCAGTACCTCGACCGGATGGACATCGAGCGGGAACGCGGCATCACCATCAAGAGCCAGGCGGTCCGGATGCCGTGGACCATCCGCGAGGGCGAGCGCGCCGGTGAGCAGGCCGTGCTCAACATGATCGACACGCCTGGCCACGTCGACTTCACCTACGAGGTGTCCCGTTCGCTGGCCGCCTGCGAGGGCGCCGTCCTGCTTGTCGACGCGGCCCAGGGCATCGAGGCGCAGACGCTTGCCAACCTCTACCTTGCGCTCGAGAACGACCTGCACGTCATCCCGGTGCTCAACAAGATCGACCTGCCGGCCGCCCAGCCGGAGAAGTACGCCGAGGAACTGGCCCATCTGATCGGCGGCGACCCGGCGGACTGCATCAAGGTCTCCGGCAAGACCGGTGAGGGAGTGCCGTACCTGCTCGACGAGATCGTCCGGCAGTTCACCCCGCCGGTGGGCGACGCCGCCGCGCCGGCCCGGGCGATGATCTTCGACTCGGTGTACGACGTCTACCGGGGCGTCGTCACCTACGTCCGGGTGATCGACGGTCGGATCAGCGCCCGGGACCGGATCAAGATGATGTCCACCGGCGCGGTGCACGAGCTGCTGGAGATCGGGGTCATCTCGCCGGAGATGGTGAAGGCCGACGCGCTCGGCGTCGGCGAGGTCGGTTACCTGATCACCGGGGTGAAGGACGTCCGCCAGTCCCGGGTCGGTGACACGGTCACCATCAACAACCGTCCGGCGGCCGAGCCGCTCGGCGGCTACAAGGACCCGAAGCCCATGGTCTACTCGGGCCTCTACCCGATCGACGGGTCGGACTATCCGGCGCTGCGGGACGCCCTGGACAAGCTCAAGCTCAACGACGCCGCGCTGACGTACGAGCCGGAGACCTCCGGGGCGCTCGGCTTCGGGTTCCGCTGCGGCTTCCTCGGCCTGCTCCACCTGGAGATCATCCGGGAGCGGTTGGAGCGGGAGTTCAACCTCGACCTGATCTCGACCGCGCCGAACGTGGTCTACCGGGCCATCTCCGAGGACGGCCAGGAGGTAGTGGTCACCAACCCGAGCGAGTACCCGACCGGCAAGATCGCCGAGGTGTACGAGCCGACGGTGCGGGCCACCGTGCTCACCCCGAACGACTACGTCGGCGCGGTGATGGAGCTCTGCCAGGGGCGGCGCGGCAGCCTGCTCGGCATGGACTACCTCTCCGCCGACCGGGTGGAGCTGCGCTACACGCTGCCGCTGGCCGAGATCATCTTCGACTTCTTCGACCAGCTCAAGAGCCGTACCAAGGGCTACGCCTCGCTTGACTACGAGCCCTCCGGCGAGCAGGCCTCCGACCTGGTGAAGGTCGACATCCTGCTGCACGGCGAGCCGGTGGACGCATTCAGCGCCATCGTGCACAAGGAGAAGGCGTACGCCTACGGCACCACGATCGCCGCGAAGCTGCGCAACCTGATCCCGCGCCAGCAGTTCGAGGTGCCGATCCAGGCGGCCATCGGCAGCCGGGTGATCGCCCGGGAGACCATCCGGGCGATCCGCAAGGACGTGCTCGCCAAGTGCTACGGCGGCGACATTAGCCGCAAGCGCAAGCTGCTGGAGAAGCAGAAGGAGGGCAAGAAGCGGATGAAGATGGTGGGCCGGGTGGAGGTCCCGCAGGAGGCCTTCATCGCCGCGCTCTCCTCCGACTCCGGCGACGGCAAGGCCTCCGGGAAGAAGTAACCGCCGGTTCGGGTGGCCCCGGGTGCGTCCGGGGCCACGCGTCCGACGTGCGTAAATGGCCGTGCCATCGATGGGCGACATGAACGGTGGCGGTTAGGTCGGCGCGTGGTGGTGTCGGGAGCGGTTTGGGGATTCGGCGTCGAGGGAACTGGATCGACACGACAGGAACCCCCCGCAAAACGACTTCTTCCGGTTAGGAGAGCGACAATGGAGCTCACCGTCTGGGGCATCATCACCGCGCTGATCGTCGGTCTGATCGTCGGCGCGCTGGGCCGGCTGGTGGTGCCGGGTCGGCAGGACATGCCGATCTGGCTGCACATGCTCATCGGTGTCGGCGCGGCGCTACTCGGTACGGTCCTCGCCCGCGCGATGGGCATCGCCACGGTGACCGCCGGCGTCGACTGGGCCGAGCTGGCCGTGCAGGTGGCACTGGCCGCGATCGCGGTCGCCCTGGTCGCCGGCGTGGGGAGTCGCCGCCGCGGCGTCACCCACCGGTAATCACCCTCGCCTCGCGGGCGTCCGGCCTCCTCGGCCGGGCGCCCGCTGACGTACTTGCCGGGCACCTGCGGCGACCTGCCGAGGTGCCCGGCGGCGTACCTGACTGCGGATTCGCCACCACGCTCTGCGGCCGGCCGGATCCGCTGTGGTGTTCTCGGGCCGCTTGGGCTGTCGCGGCGGGAAAAGCCGGTTTGGGAACTTAACGGGTCGGGCATTAGGCGGTCACGACAGCAACGCCACAAATTGTGGAACTTCTTTTGTGAAGGAGAGCGACCATGGAGCTCACCGTCTGGGGCATCATCACCGCGCTGATCGTCGGTCTGATCATCGGCGCGCTGGGCCGGCTGGTGGTACCGGGCCGGCAGCCCATGCCGATCTGGCTGCACATGCTCATCGGTGTCGGTGCCGCGCTGCTCGGTACCGTGATCGCCCGCGCTTCCGGCTTCGCCGAGACCGCCGGCATCGACTGGCGGGAGCTGATGCTCCAGGTGCTGCTGGCCGCGGTCGCGGTCGCGCTGGTCTCCGGGGTGGGCCGTAGCCGCCGGGGGGTCACCCACCGGTAACCGCTGAATCTCGAAAGGCGCCCGACCGCTCAGGTCGGGCGCCTTTCGTGTGTCGTACGTCCGGCGCACCTTCCCGTCGGCTGCCGGGAAGAGGACCCCGCTGGGCGAGCCGCCGAGGCGGCAAGATAGCAGGCGCTGTGCCCGGTCGCCATTGGCGTACCCGAATGCCCGCTCGCATCCCGGCATTGACCAGCGGCTACCTGGCGCGACCGCCGGTCAGGCAAATGGTGAAATGCCTGAGCCGTTTATCCCTGGTGGGTGGGGGACCTACCTTTCGGGTGATCGACCGGTAACGCGGGCGGCCCATCCACCTTGGACAACCCGGGGAGAGGAACAGCATGTACGCGGACATTCGGGGTACCAGACTCTTCTTTGACGTCGAAGGAGCGGGACTCGTGCCGGACGGGGCCGAGATGCGGCAGAAGCCCGTTCTCTTCGTGGTCCCCGGTGGCCCGGGCGGCGACCATAGCGGATTCAAACCCGCCTACTCGCCCCTGAGCGAGAAGGCGCAGCTCGTCTACTTCGATCACCGTGGCAGCGGGCGCTCCGCAGCCGGGCCGCTCGAGACGTACACGATGGACAACCACGTGGCGGACCTTGGCGCACAGTTACGGATGTTCGAGAACAGTGGGCACAACGTCGCCGACGACGAGTACGACGCGTTCATCGACGTGATCCGCGGCTTCCTCGATTACCCACCCGTGTCGAACGGCAGGGGGTGACCGGATCGAGCCGCCGCCGGCACCAACTCACCGCGCTGAGCCGATTCACGGACGCTGAGCCGGCACCAACTCACCGCGCGCCGGTGGCGGCGCCGAGCGTTAAAAGGGGCCCCCTGCTATGCACGAGGCGTTAACAGGGGGCCCTTCCTTGCACCTCGTCAGCGGAGCCAGGGGATGTTGCGGTTGAGCAGGCCGCGCTGCTTCAGCTCCTTGCGGAGCGGGATCTCGTCGTCGATGTAGCCGTCCCAGTTGATGCCCCAGTAGTTGGCGGTGTGGGTGCCCTCACCGCAGAGCTGGCGCTGCACCGGCGTGCGGTTGTTCCACCACTCGCCGTCCTTGTCGATGTGCAGCTCGTCCAGGGGGCGGATCCACCGGTAGGTGTAGCCGACGAAGAGCATCTTGCGGGTGATGTTCGACAGGTTCGTCGAGCGCGAGTGCCACTGCCGGCGGTCGAAGATGAAGGCGTCGCCCGGCTTGGCGGTGATCTCGACGGTGCCCTCCGGATCCGGGTTGTGCACCGTGGTGTCGGCCGGCCGGGGCAGCGAGTTCCACAGGTGGCTGCCGGGGATCACCTTTGTCGCGCCGCGACCGGTCTCCGAGAGGTCGGAGAGCACGTAGGCGACCTTCAGCGAGAACATCGGCCGGGGCAGGTTCGGGTCCATCGTCTCCGGGTCGGAGTTCTGCCGGTACCCGTCCTGGTGCCAACCCCAGTACGGCTTCTCCGGCTCCAGGGCCGGCGGGGTGACGTCCAGGTGGTTGTGGTGGCTGTAGATGTTCCACCCGGCCAGGCCCCACATGTAGGGGAAGGCGATCGGGTGGGTGAGCAGGTCGCCGAAGAGCTCGTCCCGCTCGAGGAAGCCCAGCAGGTGCAGGGTGCCGTCCTTGGTGGTCTTGCCCTTGGCCTTCTCCTCCTCGTAGATCCGGTCGACCGCAGCCTCGAGGGCGGCCCGGTGGTCCTCGGTCAGCACGTTTCGCAGCAGGAGAAAGCCCTGCTCATGGAACTCCTTGCGGTCGACGTCGCTGATCGGTTCGTAGCCGGTCCGGTCGCCGTAGTCGAATGCCACGTCGTACCCCTCCCCAAGAGGTGAAACCATTTCTGGGCACAGGCCGCCGATCGTAACTCGCTCGATCCAGCACCGGGGGCTGCCCTGCGGGCATCTCACGGGGATGGCGACCGAGGGCGTCGGTACGACTACCGGCCGCTACTGAACGTGCCGCCCGTGGGGTTTTCGTGGCGATATGACGGATTTTGCGGTGACTGCGGGTAGTGCCATCGAGTCCGGTTGGCCGCTGCGCGGAGCGATCACGCGTCCGCGAAGACCGCGGCGATCACGCGTCCGCGAAGACCTCGGCGACCACCTCGGCGGCCCGGTCGGAGTCGTCGCCGACCCGTTGCCACGAGCGCCCCCGGTTGGTCCACTCCAGGTCACCGAAGCGGACCCGCTTCACCCCGTGATCGTTGGCGTGGGCGACCAGCCAGTGCGCGTACCGCCAGCCCTCGCGTTGATCCGCTGCGGCCACCGTCAGGCCGGTCAGGCTGGCCGTGGTGGCCGAGGCGCCGAGCCCCCAGTCGAGGTTGAGCCCGCGACTCAGCGCGGTGGCCGCCGCCTCGCCGCGCATCGCCGGATCGCCGCCGAAGGTGCAGACCACCGCGCCGGTGGCGTGGCCGAGCAGGGCCCGGGCGAGCACCTCCGACTCGTCGGCCCACTTCTCGTACGCCTCCGGGAAGGCGGAGCGTTGCACCTTCTGCGCGGCGTCGGTGACCCGCATCTCCTCCCAGCCGCGCACCTTCTTCAGCGCCGCGTAGAACTTGTCGGCCGCGTAGCGGGGGTCGCGGATCTCGGTGGGGGTGCCCCAACCCTGGCTCGGCCGCTGCTGGAACAGGCCGACCGAGTCGCGGTCACCGCCAGCCAGGTTGCGCAGCCCGGACTCCTGGTACGCGGTGGCCAGCGCCACCACCACCGCCCGGTCCGGCAGCTCGTGCTGGATGCCGATGGCCGCGATCGTCGCCGCGTTCGCCATCTGGTGCGAGTTCAGGGTCACCGTGCCGTCGGCCTGCACCGTGCAACTCCGCCCGACCACCGGCAGGCGCAGCTGATCGCCGACCTGTCGCATCCCGAGGACGACGCCGACCGCGGCGACCAGCACGAGGACCACGCAACCCGCCACGACTGCCCGAGTCCGCACCCACACCTCCCGTACGACGACCCGCCAAGCGTACGTCCCCGTTCGGTCGATACGCCGTCGTCCGTCCGGTTCCATTCCGGGCGCGGGACCCACGCCGGGACGGAGGTTCCAGTTCCCCGTCCCGGCCGGTACTCACCTGTCGAGTCCGGGCCTCAACTGTCGAGCTCGGCCACCCAGCGCGGCGGACGCTTCTCCCGGAACGCGCTGATCCCCTCGACCCCGTCGGCGGAGCGGAAGTACCGGGTCGAGAGCTCGGTCAGCTCCGCCAGTTCGGCGCGCAGGTCGGTGGCGGCCGGGCGGCGCAGCAACTCCTTGGCACCGGCCAGCGCCGCCGGGGCGCCGCGGACAAGCGAATCGCAGTAGCGCCGCAGCACGCCGTCCAGCTCGGCGGCCGGCACGGCGGCGGTGACCAGCCCGATCTCGGCGGCCCGCGCACCGTCGAAGGTGTCGCCGGTCAGGTAGAGCTCGGCCGCCGCCCGGGAATGCAGCCGGGGCAGCACGGTCGCCGAGATCACCGCCGGGATCACCCCGATCCGTACCTCGGTGAAGGCGAAGGTGGCCTCGGCGGCGCAGACCGCCAGGTCGGCTGCGGCGATCAACCCCAGCCCGCCGGCTCGGGCCGGGCCGGCGATCCTGGCGAGCACCGGCTTCGGGCACTCCCGCACCGCCGCGAGCACGTCACCCAGCATCCCGGCGGGCACGGTCCCACTGGCGTACGCAGCCGCGGTCTCCTTCAGGTCCGCCCCGGAACAGAAGACCGGGCCGGTGTGGTCCAGCACGATCACCCGGACCGTGTCGTCGGCGACCGCGGCAGCCAGCCCGGCCAGCAGCTCGGCCATCAACGGCGTGGAGAGCGCGTTGCGGTTGTGCGGGCTGTCCAGGGTGAGCGTGGTCACGCCGCGGGCCGTGGTGACCCGCACCAGCGCGTCGGGAGAGGTCATGCCAGGGCACACTAGTGGCCATGCCCGGCGTGCTTCCAGCAGGCGACCCCGTACCCACCGACGGGTCGCTGCCCGTCTCCGCCCGTGCGGGCGTCGGCGAGCGGGGTTTCGGGGTGTACGTGCACGTGCCCTTCTGCGCCAGCCGCTGCGGCTACTGCGACTTCAACACGTACACCGCCGACGAGTTGGGTGGCGGGGCGAGCCGGGCGGACTACGCCGACACCGTGCTGGCCGAGCTGGCCCTGGCCGCGCGGGTGCTGGGCGACGCGCCACCCCGCCGGGTGGAGACGGTCTTCGTCGGTGGCGGCACACCCACCCTGCTGCCCGCCGACGACCTGGCCCGCATTCTCGACGCGATCGACCGCACCTGGGGGCTGGCGCCCGACGCCGAGGTGACCACCGAGGCCAACCCGGAGTCGGTCACCCCCGCCACGCTCAAGGAGCTACGGGCGGCCGGCTACACGCGGATCTCGCTGGGCATGCAGTCGGCGGCACCGGGCGTGCTCGCCGTGCTCGACCGCCGGCACCACGCCGGCCGGGCCACCGCCGCCGCCCTGGAGGCGCGCGACGCGGGGTTCGACCACGTCAACCTGGATCTGATCTACGGTACGCCGGGGGAGCGGGCCGAGGACTTCGCCGCCTCGCTGGACCAGGTCGTGGCCGCGGGGGTGGACCACGTCAGCGCGTACGCCCTGATCATCGAGGACGGCACCCGGCTGGCCGCCCGGATGCGCCGCGGCGAGCTGCCGTACCCCGATGACGACGTCGCGGCGGACCGCTACCTGGCCGCGGAGGCCACCCTCGGCGCGGCCGGTTTCTCCTGGTACGAGGTCTCCAACTGGGCCCGGACGCCGGCCGCCCGGTGCCGGCACAACCTGCTCTACTGGACCGGCGGCGACTGGTGGGGCCTCGGCCCGGGAGCGCACAGCCACGTCGGCGGCGTGCGCTGGTGGAACGTCAAACACCCCACGGCGTACGCGCAACGCCTGACCGCCGGTGAGTCACCCGGGCTGGCCCGCGAGGTGCTCACCGGCACCGAGGCGCAGATGGAGGAGGTCATGCTCCGGCTGCGGCTGGCCGCCGGTCTGCCGCTTGACGTCCTCGACGACGCCGGCCGGGCGGCGGCGGCCCGGGCGGTGGTCGACGGTCTGCTCGCGGCGCCCGCGCACGCGGCCGGCCGCGCGGTGTTGACCCTGCGCGGCCGGCTGCTCGCCGACGCCGTGGTGCGTGACCTGCTGCCGTGACCGGCGCACCGCCGGCCGGGCGGCGGGTCACTTGACCATGTTCACCGTCATCGGGTAGCGGTACAGCTGCCCCTCGTTGGCCTTCACCCCGGCGATGATGCCGAACACGATGCCGATGATCATCGCGGCGAAGCCGATGAGGACGCCGATGCCGATGCAGCTGAGGACCCAGCCCACCAGGGCGATGATCGACCAGAGCAGCTGGAAGTTCAGTGCGGCCACCGCGTGCGCGCGGACCGTCGGCGACTGGTTGCCACGGGCGATCATCGCGACCAGCGGCGCGATCCAGCCGAGCACACCGCCGCCGATCAACATCCCGGCGGCCCCGCCGAAGTGGGCGATCAGCACCCAGGTCTTGTCCTCGTTGTTGGCGTAACCGGCGGGCGGCCCGCCGTAGCCACCGGGCGGATAGCCGCCACCGGGTGGGGGGTAGCCGCCGGGCGGGGGGTAACCGCCGGGCGGGGGGTAACCGCCGGGTGGCGGATAGCCGCCAGGCGGCGGGTATCCGCCCGGCGGGGGATAGCCGGGCTGGCCTGACGAGCCGGAGAGTGGAGTGGTGGGTTCGTCGCCGGAGTTCGGGGGACGAGGTGGTTCAGTCATGGAGGTCACGGTAGGTGCCGGCGGCAACGGCGCACCATAGCGACACCGGCGCGTTCACGCCGCCGATCGGTCCGCCGGCCCGGCTGAGGTCTTGATCATCGCGTTGGCGGGGGCCCCGACGTAGACTGGCACTCGCTACAGTCGAGTGCCAGAGCATTCCGCTGCGGCCGTGGCACTCCGGACTCAGCTGCGACAGGAGGTGGGGAAGATGGGTCTCGACGACCGCAAGCTCGCCGTGCTCCGGGCGATCGTCGAGGACTACGTCGCCACCCAGGAGCCGGTCGGCAGCAAGGCGCTTGTCGAACGGCACCAGCTGGGCGTGTCGCCGGCCACCGTCCGCAACGACATGGCTGTGCTGGAGGAGGAAGGGTTCATCCGGCAGCCGCACACTAGTGCCGGCCGGGTGCCCACCGACCGTGGCTACCGCCTCTTCGTCGACCGGCTGAGCCGGGTCAAGCCGCTGAGCCCGGCCGAGCGCCGGGCGATCGAACGCTTCCTGGCCGGCGCGGTCGACCTCGACGACGTGGTGCACCGCACGGTCCGGCTGCTCGCCCAGCTGACCCGCCAGGTGGCTGTGGTGCAGTACCCGAGCCTGGCCCGCTCCCGCGTCCGGCACCTGGAGCTGGTGCCGATCTCCACCACCCGGCTGATGCTTGTGATGATCGCCGACACCGGCCGGGTCGAGCAGCGGTTGGTCGAACTGCCGGCGCCGATCCTCGCCGAGGACGTGCTCGACCTGCGCCGGCTGGCCAACGAGAAGCTGGTCGGCGTCCGGCTGTCGGAAACCCCGCCGCTGGTGCAGGCCCTCATCGACGAGTCACCGCAGGAACTGCGTCCGGCCATGACGACCCTCTCCACCGTGCTGCTCGAGACGCTTGTCGAGCGGCACGAGGAGCGGATCGCGCTGGCCGGCACTGCGAACCTGACCCGCGGCGGCCTGCTTGACTTCCACGGCTCCCTGCGACCCATCCTCGAAGCGCTCGAGGAGGAGGTCGTCCTGCTCAAGCTCATCGGCGAGGTGGAGCCGAGCACGCTACGGGTGCGCATCGGCGACGAGAACGAGATCGACAACCTGCGGGCGGCTTCGGTGGTCAGCACCGGATACGGCCCGGGCGCGACAATCGTCGGGGGGATGGGCGTGCTGGGACCGACCCGGATGGACTACCCCGGAACAATCGCCACGGTGAGGGCCGTGGCACGCTACGTGGGCGAGCTGCTGGCCCAGAACTGACCAGTCAGGGTCGGCGGTGACCGTCGACCGGCGTACGCGAGACGAACACGAGGACACGGGAACGCAGTGGCCAGGGACTACTACGGCATTCTCGGCGTGAGCCGGGGCGCCTCCGATGACGAGATCAAGCGCGCCTACCGCAAGCTGGCGCGGAAGTTCCACCCGGACGTGAATCCGGATCCGGAGGCACAGGAGAAGTTCAAGGACATCAACGCCGCGTACGAGGTCCTCTCGGACGATCGGAAACGGCAGATCGTCGACCTCGGCGGCGACCCGTTGGCGCCCGGCGGCGGCGGTCCCGGTGGCCCGGGTGGGCCCGGCGGGGCCGGTCCGTTCGTCGGTTTCCAGGACATCATGGACGCCTTCTTCGGCGGCGCCACAGGTGCCGGCCGGGGGCCCCGACCGCGGACCCGACCGGGGGCGGACGCGATCCTGCGGCTGGAACTCGACCTGCAGGAGACCGCCTTCGGCGTCGAGGCACCGATCACGGTCGACACGGCGGTGCTCTGCACCACCTGCTCCGGTGCGGGCACCGCGGCCGGCACCCACCTGGCCACCTGCGAGGCGTGCAGCGGCCGGGGCGAGGTGCAGTCGGTGCAGCGCACCTTCCTCGGCCAGGTGGTCTCCGCCCGGCCGTGCACCGTCTGCCAGGGCTACGGCACGACCATCCCGACGCCCTGCCCGACCTGCGCCGGTGACGGCCGGGTGCGCACCCGCCGCTCGCTGACCGTCAAGATCCCGGCCGGCGTCGAGGACGGCATGCGCATCCGCCTCGCCCAGCAGGGCGAGGTCGGCCCCGGCGGCGGCACCGCCGGAGACCTCTACGTCGAGATCCACGAGCGGCCGCACGACGTCTTCTCCCGCAAGGGCGACGACCTGCACTGCCGGGTCACCGTCCCGATGACCGCCGCCGCACTCGGCACCCGGCTGACCATCAAGACGCTTGACAGCGAGGAGCCGGTAGACGTCAAGGCGGGCACCCAGCCGGGCAGCACGCTGCGGCTGCGGGCCCGGGGCGTACCGCACCTGCGCGGCACCGGTCGGGGTGACCTCTACGTCCACCTGGACGTGCGTACCCCCACCAAGCTCGACGTCGAGCAGGAGCGGATGCTGCGGGAGTTCGCCAAGACCCGGGGCGAGGAGGTCGCCGAGCTGAGCAAGCAGGGCGGCTTCTTCTCCCGGATGCGCGACGCCTTCAACGGCCACGCCTGAGCGGCCCGCGTCGAGGCCGCCGCCCGTGTCCGCTCCGCTGTTCCTGGTCGAGTCGCTGCCCACCGCAGACTCGATGGTGCTCGACGGCCCCGAGGGGCACCACGCCGCCACCGTGCAACGGCTCCGGGTGGGCGAGGAACTGCTGCTCGCCGACGGCCGGGGCGGCACGGCCAGCGCGGTCGTAAGCGCCGTCGGCCGGGGCACCCTTGACCTGACCGTCACCGCTCGCGGGTACGTCGATGCGGCGAACCCCCGGCTGGTGGTGGTGCAGGGCATCGCCAAGGGCGACCGGGGCGAACTGGCCGTGCAGGCGATGACCGAGGCGGGGGTGGACGAGATCGTCCCCTGGGCGGCCGGCCGCTCGGTGGTGCAGTGGCGCGGCGACCGGGGCGTACGGGCCCGGGGCAAGTGGGTGGCCACGGCCCGGGAGGCGGCGAAGCAGGCCCGCCGGGCGTGGCTGCCGGTGGTGGCCGGCGCGCCTGACGAGTCCAGCACGTCGGTGGCCCGCCGGATCGCCGGTGCCGCCGCCGGTTACGTCCTGCACGAGGAAGCGACCGACCGGCTGACCACCGTCGAGCTGCCCGACCAGGGGGAGATCGTGCTGGTGGTCGGCCCCGAGGGCGGCATCACCCCGGCCGAGCTGTCCGCCTTCCGCGACGCCGGCGCCCAGCCGGTCCGCCTCGGTCCCGCGGTGCTGCGTACCTCGACGGCCGGCGTGGCCGCCCTGGCGGTCCTCGCCACCCGCCTGCTGCGGTGGTAAGCCGACTCTCCGACGTTGAGCGGTGGCGCTGGCATTGCCGACCAGCGCCGAATTCGCGCCGCCAGATGACCGTCACCCACTGCGGACTGCCGGAAGTGGCATCCATGAGTAGCGTGATTTCACGGTGAAATAATGATTTCACCGTGAAATCAGCGTCCCGGACGTCCATCGCCTCCCACGGGTTGTCTGCCGCGACCGGACGGTGCTCCGGGGCCGTGCCGGGACCTGCGGCACCCCGCTCGAACCGATCACCCCCAGGCCGTCAACCTGAGATCGGGCTTCTTCTACCTGTTCGACCGGCACATTCAACTCGCCGCGCTCGACCTTTCCAATGGTGTCGCGATACCAGGCGTCTACAATCTCGGCCGTTACGCCCCACTCGCGCATGGTGGCAGCGCCGCGGGGCTGTGGAGTTGGCGCGGGTCACCGCTGCGGTGGAGTTGGGTGACGGGGCGGCGGCGGTCGCCCGGCACCGGCACGCGATCCGCCGGGGCGGGTGGGCGGTGCTGCCGGTCGAGCATCGGGCCGCGTACCTGATCGACGCCGCCCGGGCGTTCCTCCAGGCCGGGGATCCGACGAACGCGGCACGTGCGCTGCTGAATGCGGAGCGGCTGGCGCCGTACGAGATTCGTCGCCGGCCGGTGGGCCGGGACGTGCTGGCGGAGATCGCCAGGGATCCGAAGGCGCCGGCGATGATCGGTGAGTTGGCGCTGAGCCTCGGGCTGGTGTGAACGGTGACCGCGCCGTTCCTGTCACTCGCGCAGATCCGCAACCGGCTGGCCCTCGCAGCCCGGCGCACCACGCACTTGAGACGTCGAGGAATTTTCCTTCCTTACACTGCCGGGATGGATTGTTTGTTCTGTCGCATCGTCGCCGGGGAGATCCCGGCCACGGTGGTCCGTGAGACGCCCAGCACGCTCGCCTTCCGGGACATCGATCCGAAGGCGCCGGTGCACGTGCTGGTCATCCCGAAGGAGCACTACGCGGACGTGGCCACCCTCGGGCAGGGCGATCCGGCGTTGGCTGGTGAGGTGCTCGCCACGGCCGCCGCGGTGGCCGAGGACGAGGGGCTGCTCGGCGACGGCTTCCGGCTGATGTTCAACACCGGCACGTACGGTGGCCAGGAGGTGTTCCACGCGCACGCGCACCTGCTGGGCGGTGCGCCGCTCGGCCCGATGCTGGTCCGGAGCGTGGCGTGAGTCCGGCCGCCGACCGTGGTGCCGCCGCCGGTCACCTGGACCGGATGGTGCGCAAGGTCCAGGCGCAGGCCCGGGTGCCGGCGATCTCGGCGGCGGTGCACCGCGCCGACCGGCCGTTGTGGACCTGCACGGTCGGCGGCACCGGCAACGACACGGCGCTTGACGAGCAGACCCGGTTCCGGATCGGCTCGGTGACCAAGACCTTCACCGCCGTACTGGTCATGCAGTGCCGCGACGACGGCCTGCTCGATCTCGACGACCCGCTGGAGCGGCACCTCGACCTGCCGGCGCACGGCGAGCTGACCGTACGCCGGCTGCTGTCACACACCGCCGGCCTGCAACGCGAACCGCACGGCGACGTCTGGGACACGCTGCGTGCGCCGGACGTCGACCGGCTGATCGCCGAGCTGGCCCAGGCCGAGCGGGTGCTGCCGCCCGGGCGTCGCTACCACTACTCGAACCTCGGCCTGGCGCTGCTCGGCCGGCTGGTCGGCCAGTTGCGCGGCGGGTCCTGGGCCGAGGTGCTTACCGAGCGGGTGCTGACTCCGCTCGGGTTGACCACCACCACGGTCGAGCCGGGCCCCCGGGCGGCGACCGGCTTCCTGGTCGACGCGTACTCCGACGAGGCGCGCCCGGAGCCACCCACCGACTTCGGCGCGGTCGGTCCTGCCGCGCAGCTCTGGAGCACGGCCGGCGACATGGCCCGGTGGGCGGCCTTCCTGGCCGATCCGGCGGCGCTGGACGCGGCCGGCCGGGTGCTCGCCCCGGTGACCCTGGACGAGATGCGCTGGCCGGTGACGGTCACCGACGAGACCCTCTGGGCCGGCGGCTTCGGCCTCGGCCTGATCCTGGTGCCGCAGGGTGACCGGGTGCTGCACGTCGGGCACGACGGTGCGATGCCCGGGTTTCTCGCCGGGGTCTACGGCCGCCGGGGCGGCGAGGGGACCCCGGCCGCGTTCGGCGCCGCTGTGCTCGGCTCCTCCGGCACTGCTGCCGAGCTGTTCGAGCTGCCGCACCGGCTGCTCGCCGCAGCGGTCGAACACGACCCGGCCGACGTCGACCCGTGGCGCCCCGGCGAGCCGGCCCCCGAGCCGGTACGCGGGCTGCTCGGCCGCTGGTGGGGCGAGGGCTTCGAGTACGTCTTCAGCTGGCACGACGGCACCCTGCGGGCCCGGGGCGCCGGTGACCCGCCGGGTAAGCCGCCGGCGGTCTTCGCGCCGGTGCCGGAGCGGCCGGACGTGTTCCGGACGGTCTCCGGCCGGGAGGTCGGTGAGCTGCTCCGGTTGACCCGCGACGACGACGGGGTGGTGGTCCGGATGCACTGGGCGACCTACCGGTTCACCCGGCACCAGGAGACCTTCGACCGGTACGACTTCCGGGCCTGACCCGCCCCGGCACGGCCGCCCGTTTTGTCCGCTGATGCACGGCTGTCGCGCCAGCCGAAATGGGCAGCCTGCCCGGGCTGTCGACCCGATACGATGGAGGTAACGTCCACACGCCGCGGCGACCGGCCCGGCGCCGAGATCGAGAGCAGGTGGCGCAGGGCCCCTCGGCCCGACCTATGACCGGCACCCCACCTCCCGGCCCGCCCCGGGTGCAGACCAGGATCACGGTCCCCGACTCGAAGATCATGGTGAACCTGCTCGGCGCGGGAGACGAGATCCTGCGACTGGTCGAGCGCTCGGTGAACAGCGACGTGCACGTCCGGGGTAACGAGATCACCATCACCGGCGCCCCCGCCGACAACGCCCTCGCCGAGCGGCTCTTCAGTGAGCTGCTCGAACTCATCGAGAAAGGCGAGACCCTGACCACAGACGCCGTCCGGCGTACCGTCGGCATGCTCGAGCAGGGCGGCACTGAGCGGCCCGCCGAGGTGCTCACCCTCAACATCCTCTCCCGGCGCGGGCGCACCATCCGGCCCAAGACCCTCGGGCAGAAGCGCTACGTGGACGCCATCGACGGGCACACCATCGTCTTCGGCATCGGCCCGGCCGGCACCGGCAAGACCTACCTGGCCATGGCCAAGGCGGTCCAGGCGTTGCAGGCCAAGCAGATCAACCGGATCATCCTGACCCGGCCGGCGGTGGAGGCGGGGGAGCGGCTGGGCTTCCTGCCCGGCACGCTCAACGAGAAGATCGACCCCTACCTGCGCCCGCTCTACGACGCGCTGCACGACATGCTCGACCCGGAGTCGATCCCGAAGCTGATGGCGGCGGGCACGATCGAGGTCGCCCCCCTGGCGTATATGAGGGGCCGGTCGTTGAATGACGCGTTCATCATTCTCGATGAGGCGCAGAACACCACGCCCGAGCAGATGAAGATGTTCCTCACCCGGCTCGGGTTCGGGTCCAAGATCGTGGTCACCGGCGACGTCACCCAGGTTGACCTGCCCGGCGGGACGACAAGTGGCCTGCGGGTGGTGCGGGAGATCCTGGAAGGGGTCGACGACGTGCACTTCGCCCAGCTGTCAAGCGCCGATGTGGTGCGGCACCGGCTGGTCGGTGAGATCGTCGACGCGTACGCCCGGTGGGACGCCGAGCGGGAGAACCAGCAGGGGCAGGGCGTGCACGCGGTGACCGGGCGCAGTGCCCAGGGCAACCGCGCCGGCCGGCGCCGCTAGACCGAGGGAAGAAAGTTGTCCATCGAGATCGCCAACGAGTCCGGCGTCGACGTCGACACAGACGCCGTACTCGCCGTCGCCAGGCACGCGCTCGACGAGATGGGGGTAAACCCCCTCGCCGAGCTTTCCGTGCTGCTTGTCGACATCGACTACATGACCGAGCTGAACCACCGCTGGATGGGCGGCGACGGCCCCACCGACGTGCTCGCCTTCCCCATGGACGAGGGCAGCGTCGACCACGGCCCCGGCGAGACCAGCAGCGCCGGCGGCGAGCCCGCCCTGCTCGGTGACATCGTGCTCTGCCCCGAGGTGGCGGCGAAGCAGGCGGCGACGGCCGGGCACAGCACCGCCGACGAGCTGCACCTGCTCACTGTGCACGGGGTGTTGCACCTGCTCGGCTACGACCACGCTGAGCCGGAGGAGGAACGGGAGATGTTCGGGTTGCAGGCCCGACTGCTGTCCAGCTGGCGGTCGACCCGGTCCCGGTGATGGAGACTTCGCTGGCCGCGTCCGCTACCGGCCTACCCGATCTGGAACTGCTCGTCTTCGCCGCCGGGCTGGTGGTGCTCGCCGGCCTGATCGCGATGACCGAGGCCGCCCTGGCGGCGGTCTCGCCGGCCCGGGCCGCCGAGCTGGCCCGCGACGGTGCCCGGGGGGCGCGTACCCTCCAGACCGTCGCCGGTGACGTGGTCCGTCACCTCAACCTGCTGTTGCTGCTCCGGCTGCTCGCCGAGCTGACCGCCACCACGCTTGTGGCGCTGGTCGCGGTGGACACCTTCGGGGCGGGCTGGCGGGCGGCGCTGATCACCGCCGGGGCGATGACCGTGGTCAGCTTCGTCGTGGTCGGGGTGGGTCCGCGTACCCTCGGCCGGCAGCACGCGTACGCCGTGGGCCGGGTCGCCGCGCCGCTGGTGCGCTGGCTGGGCCGGGTGCTCAACCCCCTCGCTTCGCTGCTGATCCTGATCGGCAACGCGGTGACCCCGGGCCGGGGTTTCCGGGAGGGGCCGTTCGCCACCCAGGTCGAGTTGCGCGAACTGGTCGACCTCGCCGAGCAGCGTGGGGTGGTGGAGCACGGCGAACGGCAGATGATCCATTCGGTCTTCGCGCTCGGTGACACCATCGCCCGCGAGGTCATGGTGCCGCGTACCGAGATGGTGTGGATCGAGTCGGGCAAGACGCTCAACCAGGCGCTCGCGCTCTTCCTGCGCTCCGGCTTCTCCCGGATCCCGGTGATCGGCGAGAGCGTCGACGACGTGCTCGGCGTGCTCTACCTCAAGGATCTCGTCCGGCGTACCCAGGGTGGTGCCGATGCGGACCGCCAGCTGCCGGTGGCCGAGTTGATGCGGCCGGCCACGTTCGTGCCGGACTCCAAGCCCGTCGACGACCTGCTCTCGGAGATGCAGGCGGCCCGCAACCACCTGGTGATCGTGGTCGACGAGTACGGCGGCACCGGTGGGCTGGTCACCATCGAGGACATCCTGGAGGAGATCGTCGGGGAGATCACCGACGAGTACGATGTCGAACGCCCGCCGGTCGAGCAGCTGCCCGACGGCGCGGTGCGGGTCACCGCCCGACTGCCGGTGGAGGATCTCGGCGAGCTGTTCGACACCGAGCTGCCGCACGACGAGGTGGAGACCGTGGGCGGTCTGCTCGCCCAGTCCCTCGGGCGGGTGCCGATTCCGGGCGCCGAGGTCGAGGTGGCCGGGCTGCGGCTGCTCGCCGAGGGCACCACCGGCCGGCGCAACCGGATCGACACGGTGCTGGTGCGCCGGGTGGAGCCGACCGAACCGCAGGACAACCAGGCCGCCTCCCGGGGCGATGACGACCGATCAGAGGAGAGGCAGCCCGCCGATGCCTGAGTCACCCGCCGTACCGACCGCCAGCCCGAGCAGTGCCGAGTTGACCGCCGAGGACGGCAAGCTGGTCGTCCTCGCGCGGGGAGCGCGGGGCCGGGTGGGTGCCGTGGAAGGTGCCGCGGTGCGGGATCAGGACGGGCGGACGTACGCGGCGGCCAGCGTCTCGCTGCCCTCGTTGGCGATCACCGCGCTCCAGTTGGCGGTCGCCTCGGCGGCGGCGGCGGGCGCCACCCGGCTGGAGGCTGCGGTGGTGGTGACCGAGGCGTCCACGTTGGATGGTGCCGGTTACGCCGCCGTCCGTGACCTGGCCGTCGACGCTCCGATCCACCTGGCCGCGCCGGACGGCACGGTGCTCGGCACGGTGACCGAGTGAGCGCCGAGGCTGGCGCGCGGCCGTACCGGGCCGGGTTCGCCTGTTTCGTCGGCCGGCCGAACGCGGGCAAGTCAACGCTCACCAACGCGATCGTCGGGCAGAAGATCGCCATCACCTCGAACAAGCCGCAGACCACCCGGCACATCATCCGGGCGGTGCTGCACCGGCCGGAGTCGCAGCTGGTGCTTGTCGACACGCCCGGCCTGCACCGCCCGCGTACGTTGCTCGGCGAACGGCTCAACGACCTGGTCCGGCAGACCTGGAGCGAGGTCGACGTGATCGGCCTCTGCATCCCGGCGGACGAGCCGATCGGCCGGGGCGACCGGTTCATCACCGGGGAGTTGGCCGAGCTGAAGGCGACCGTGCTGGCGGTGGTCACCAAGACCGACCTGGTCGACCGCAAGCGGCTGGCCGAGCAGTTGCTCGCGGTCAGCGAGCTGGGTGACTTCGCCGACGTGGTCCCGGTCAGCGCGGTCTCCGGGCACCAGGTGGACACCCTGGTCGAGGTGATGACGCGCTACCTGCCCGAGTCGCCGCAGCTGTACCCGGACGACATGCTCACCGACGACCCGGAGCAGGTGCTTGTCGCCGAGCTGATCCGGGAGGCCGCGCTGGAGGGGGTCCGGGACGAGCTGCCGCACTCCATCGCCGTGGTGGTGGAGGAGATGATCCCCGAGGGCCAGCTCATGAAGATCTACGCGGACGTGTACGTCGAGCGGCCCAGCCAGAAGGCGATCGTGATCGGCCATCGGGGCAGCCGGCTCAAGGAGGTAGGCACCACCGCCCGGCGGCAGATCGAGGAGCTGCTGGGCAGCCGGGTCTATCTCGATCTGCACGTACGGGTGGCCAAGGACTGGCAGCGCGACCCGAAGCAGTTGCGCAAGCTCGGGTTCTGACCCGCGGGCCGCCCGATCGCGGGGCGGAATCCGGACGAGTTGCCCCTTGATCGGCTGATCGGTACCGGTCAGGCATATGGGAAGTTTCACTATCTTGGCGGGTCTCTGGTCGTTTCCCTGGCTCGCCCCGGAGGGTAGGAAGGTATGCCTCCGCTCTCTCGGACATAGATGCAGGCTGATGCGAAACAGATACCTGGACCTGCTGCGTTCCCTGGCCATCGTGCGGGTCGTCGTCTACCACGTGACCGGCTGGGCGTCGCTTACGTTGCTGTTCCCGGCGATGTCGGTGATGTTCGCCCTCGCCGGGTCGCTGATGGCGGCGTCCCTGACCCGGTCCGGGCCCACGGCGGTCGGCCGGCGGTTGCGCCGGCTGCTGCCGTCGCTCTGGGTGGTGGCCGCGATCTTCGTGCCGGCGATGCTCTTCACCGGGCTGCCGCTGACCCCGAAGGTGCTGCTCTGGCTCTTCCCGGTGGCCGATCCGCCGGCGAACTACTGGGGCGCGCTGGCACTGAGCCCGATCTGGTATCTGCGCGACTACCTCTGGTTCGTGCTCGCCTCCCCGGTCGCCCTCTGGCTGTTCCGGCGGTTCCCGCTGCCCACCCTGCTCGCCCCGTACTTCCTGCTGCTCACCATCGAGTTGGGCATCTACCCGAACCCGCACGAGATACTCCGGGAGTTCGGCCTCTACTTCGGTGCCTGGCTGCTGGGCTTCGCCCACCAGGCGGGGATGCTGCGCCGGCTGGCCAACCGGGTGCTGATCCCCGTCGCGCTCGCGCTCGCGGCGGTTGGCGGCGCCTGGATCCTGGCCCATCCTGGTCCGCGCGGCTACGACCTGAACGACATCCCCCTCGGCAACGCCCTCTGGTCGGCCGCGTTCATCCTGGTGGCGCTGGGTCGGGCCCCGGCGACCGCCGCCTGGGTGGACCGCAACAAGCTGGTCGGCCGCGCGGTGACCGTGCTGAACCGGCGGGCGCTGACCGTCTACCTGTGGCACATGGCGTTCGTGGTGGCGCTCACCCCGCTGGTGGACGTGGTCGGCTGGTCGCACCAGGACCCGCTGGGCCTGGCCATCCGGATCGTGCTGGTCTTCCTGCTGGTGGGCGTGGTCACCGCGCTGTTCGGCTGGGTCGAGGACGTGGCGGCGCAGCGTCCGCCCGAGTTGATCCCGGGCGGCCGGTCCGCCGGGCGGCCGGACGAACGGGCCGCGTCGCACCGGGAGGACGGGGTACCCGATCAGCGCGCCCGACCCGACGAGGTCACCGCAGGGCGACCGTGATGTCACCGCACGGCGACGGTGATGTTGCCGCTGCCGGTGCGCAGGTCGAGCACGAGCGGGGCGGACGGATCGTGCGGCACACCCAGCTCCACCTGGCCGGAAGCGGCCCGGGAACGCACCTGGTAGGCGCCGGCCGGCACGGTCAGCTCGACGTTGCCGCTCGACGCGTGCGCCCGCGCGGAGGCCGGCCGGTCCAGCTCGACGGTGACGTTGCCCGAGCTGGCCTCGGCGTTCACCTCGCCGCTGAGCCGGCTGGCGGTGATGTTCCCGGAGGAGGCGCGGAGCACGACCGGCTCGGCCACGTCGTACACCTCGATGTCGCCCGAGCCGGTCTGCGCCCGGACCGGTCCGGTGGCGCCGGAGAGCCGGACGTTGCCGGAACCCACCTTGACCTCGACCGCACCCACCCGGCTCAGGTCGACGTCGCCGGAGCCGGTCTCGCCGTGCACGCTCACCCCCTGGCTGGTGGTCACCTCGTAGGAGACGCTGCACCGGCGTCCACAGGAGGTGTCCAGCACCAGCTCCGAGCCGGTGATCTCGTACGTCACGTCGGGCTGACTGCCCTGGTAACGCAGCACCCGCTTGATGCGTACGCCGTCCGCGTCGCCGTCGCCGCGGATCACCACGTCGCCGGAGCCGGGTAGCACCCGGATCGCGTTGATCCGGGCGGACTCGGTGGTGTCGTAGTCGAGCCGGCGGGAGGAGAGGTTGTCGCACCCGGCAAGGACGATCATGGTCGCGGCCGCGGCGATCGCGGTGGCCCTGCGGGGCAGCGTGGTGGTCCGGTGCGAAGCCATGCCGAGCACGCTACGACCGGTGCCGGCGTACGCGCATCGGGGTTCGCCCGGCACCGCGACCCGGAGCGGACCCTGATATCGACCCGGGGTGCGACCCGCACCGCGGTCAGGATGGAGAATGGCGCGATGGCCGGGTACCGCCGACAGCTCTACCGCGACGACGCGGTGGTGCTCCGCGTCCAGAAACTCGGCGAATCGGACCGGATCATCACCCTGCTCACCCGGCGGCACGGCCGGCTGCGTGCGGTCGCCCGGGGGGTACGCCGGACCAGCTCGAAGTTCGGCGCCCGGCTGGAGCCCTTCGGCCACGTGGACCTGCAACTCGCCGGTGACCCCAAGGGAGAGCTGGGCAGTTCGCTGCACACCGTCAGCCAGGTCGAGGGGATCGACCTGTACGGCAAGCGGTTCCTCGGCGACTACCCCCGCTACACGGCGGCCAGCGCGATCGCCGAGACCGCCGAGCGGCTCACCCCGGTGGAGCGGGAGCCGTCGCTGCGACTGTTCCAGCTCACCCTGGGCGCGCTCCGGGCCCTCGCCGAGGGCAGCCACGCCACCACGCTGGTGCTCGACGCGTACCTGCTGCGGGGCATGGCCCTGGCGGGCTGGGCGCCGGCGCTCACCGCCTGCGCGGTCTGCGGCACCCCCGGGCGGCACCGGGCCTTCTCCGTACCGGCCGGTGGCGCGGTCTGCCCGGACTGTCGTCCCCCCGGTGCCGCCCACCCCGCGCTGGCCACCATCGACCTGATGTCGGCGCTCACCGTCGGTGACTGGCGGGTCGCCGACGCCGCCGAGAACGGGGTACGCCGGGAGTGCAGTGGGCTGGTCGCGGCGCACCTCCAGTGGCACCTGGAGCGCGCGCTACGCTCGCTGCCGCTGGTCGACCGGGGCGGCCCGGCTGCCGTGGCCCCGCCTTCGGGTGACGCGGCGCCGACGCCCGAGCCGGCGTCGCAGGACGTGAGCAGGGAGAGAACCGAGTGATCCGAGCCAGCAGGTCCAGCCGCCGCGAGCCGGTGCCGCCGACACCGCACCCCTCGGGTGCCCGACCGCCGGCGCTGCCGCCGGAGGCGGTGCCGCAGCACGTCGCCGTGGTGATGGACGGCAACGGTCGGTGGGCCAAGGAGCGGGGACTGCCGCGCACCAAGGGGCACGAGGCCGGGGAGTTCTCCCTCTTCGACACCGTCGAGGGCGCCATCGAGCTGGGCATTCCCTACCTGTCGGCGTACGCCTTCTCCACCGAGAACTGGCGGCGCTCGCCGGACGAGGTCCGGTTCCTGATGGGCTTCAACCGGGACGTCATCCGCCGCCGTCGGGACCAGCTGGTCGACCTCGGGGTGCGGGTGGTCTGGTCGGGGCGGGCCGGGCGGCTGTGGAAGAGCGTCATAAGCGAGTTGCAGACCGCCGAGGAGATGTCCCGGGGCAACTCGACGCTGACCCTCCAGTTCTGCGTCAACTACGGTGGGCAGGCGGAGATCGCCGACGCCGCCGCCGCGATCGCCCGGGACGTGGCAGCCGGCCGACTCGACCCGGCGAAGGTCACCGAGAAGACCATCGAGCGTTACCTCTACCACCCCGAGGTGCCCGCCGTGGACCTGTTCCTGCGGCCCTCCGGCGAGCAGCGGACCTCGAACTTCATGCTCTGGCAGAGCGCGTACGCCGAGCTGGTCTTCCTGGACACGCTCTGGCCCGACTTCGACCGCCGGCACCTCTGGTACGCCTGCGAGCTGTACGCCAAGCGGGACCGCCGGTTCGGCGGCGCGCTACCCAACCCGGTGGCACCGACCACCTGAGTGCTTAGCCTCCGGATGGATTGGGTATCACCGCTGGCAGCAGCCACTGACGGAGGTGAACCCACATGATCCGCAAGCGCGTTGCCCAGTGGGCGGTGATGGCCGTGGCGGTTCCGGTGGCCGCAGCCGGTGCCCGCCGGCTCAGCCACTCGCTGGAGTCCCGGCGTGGCCCGTCCCGGGCCAGCCGCCTGCTCACCCAGGGGGCCGACATGCTCCGCCCGCAGAAGGCGAAGCGGCGCCGCTTCTTCTGACCCGGCACCTGATACCGCCCTGCCCCCGGCCTCGGGGGCAGGGCGGCTGTCGGCTCAGGCCTCGACCTCGGCCCGGTCGGGGGTGGCCCAGAGGGTGTGGAAGGAACCGTCGCGGTCGACCCGGCGGTAGGTGTGCGCGCCGAAGTTGTCCCGCAGGCCCTGGATCAGCGCGGCGGGCAGCCGCTCGGCGCGCAGCGCGTCGAAGTACGCCAGGGACGAGGCGAAGGCGGGTGCCGGGACACCGGCCCGGGCCGCCTCGGCCACCACCCGCCGCCAGCTCGGCACCCCGTCGCGGACGGTGCCGGCGAACCACGGCGCCACCAGCAGGGTGGGCAGCTCCGGCTGGTCGTCGTACGCCTGCTTGATCCGGTCCAGGAAGCGCGCCCGGATGATGCAGCCGCCCCGCCAGATGGTCGCCGTGCCGCCGAGGTCGATGTTCCAGTCGTACTCCGTGCTGCCGGCCCGGATCTGGTCGAAGCCCTGGGCGTACGCGACGATCTTCGAGGCCAGCAGGGCCCGGCGGACGTCCTCGATGAAGGCGTCCCGGTCGGTGACCTGCCACTTCTCTCCGGAGTCCGGGAACGCCCGTACCGCGGCCTCGCGCTGGCCGACGTGCCCGGAGAGCGACCGGGCGAAGGTGGCCTCGGCGATGCCGGTGATCGGGATGCCCAGGTCGAGGGCGATCTGGACGGTCCACCGGCCGGTGCCCTTCTGCTCGGCCCGGTCCTGCACCACGTCCACGAACGCCTCGCCGGTGGCGGCGTCGGTGTGCGCCAGCACGTCGGCGGTGATCTCGATCAGGAAGGACTCCAGCTCGCCGGTGTTCCACTCCCGGAAGATCTCCGCGATCTCCGACGGCGTCGCGCCGAGCCCGGCCCGCAGCAGGTCGTACGCCTCGGCGATGAGCTGCATGTCGGCGTACTCGATGCCGTTGTGGACCATCTTGACGAAGTGCCCGGCACCGTCCGGCCCGACGTGCCGGCAGCAGGGCTCGCCGTCGACCTGTGCGGCGATCTTCTCGAAGATCGGCCCGAGCTTCTGGTACGACTCGGCCGAGCCGCCCGGCATGATGCTCGGCCCCCACAGGGCACCCTCCTCGCCGCCGGAGACCCCGGTGCCGACGAAGTGCAGGCCCTTGGCCCGCAGCGCCTCCTCCCGCCGCCGAGTGTCGGCGAAGTGCGCGTTGCCGCAGTCGATGATGATGTCGCCCGCCTCCAGCAGCGGCACCAACTCGTCGATCACCGCGTCGGTCGGACCGCCCGCCTTGACCATGATGATTACCGCACGGGGACGCTCCAGCGCGGCGACGAAGTCCGCAAGGGACTCCGCCGGGACGAACGTGCCCTCGTCGCCGTGCTCGGCCACCAGCGTCCGGGTCCGCTCCGGCGAGCGGTTGTGCACCGCCACGGTGAACCCGTTGCGGGCCAGGTTCCGGGCCAGATTCCGGCCCATCACCGCCAGCCCGGTCACACCGATCTGCGCCGTCGCCAGATCCGCCATCTCGTCGCCACCTTCCGCCATCGACCTGTAGTGCTGCGACGGTATCGCGCGGCGGTGCCGGGACGCGCCATCCCCCCACCGCTGGTCATCAGGTGGTCGCTTAGTGCTCGCCGCCCGCGTCCCGGCTCAGCTGAGCAGGGGGCGGAAGGTGCCCAGGGCCACAGTGGTGGCCAGGATGGCGCTGGCCAGGGTGGTCGCGCCGGCGATCAGTAGCCAGTCGGCGGTGCCGAAGTGCTGGCGGCGGGCGAAGGTACGGGGAACGTCGGCATCGAAGCCCCGGGCGTCCATGGCGACCGCCAGCCGGGTACCCCGGCGGATCGCCCCGACCAGCAGCGTGAACGCGGTCGAGACGAACAACCGCAGCCGGGCCAGCGGATTGCGGCCCGCCTGTACGCCACGGGCCCGGCGGGCCATGGTGATCATCTGCCATTCCTGACCGAGCAACGGGAACAGCCGGAACGCGGCGAGCGCGCCGATCGCGAACCGGGCCGGTGCCTTCGCGTTCTGCACCAGCGCGTCGGCCAGGTCGGTCGGATCGGTGGTGGCGAAGACGATCACCCCGGGCAGCGCCACCGCGAACAGCCGCAGCACCAGGCCGAGCGCGGTGAGCAGCACGCCCGAGGTCACCACCACGGGTCCCGCCTCGAAGAGCAGGCGGCCCGAGCGGTCGGCCGCGAAGAGCAGCAGGGTGACCAGGATGCCACCCGCGCCGGCCAGCAGCGGCCAGGCACGGCGTAACAGGTCGCGGGGGCGCAGCCCGAACAGCGGTAGGACCGCCAGTTCCACCGCGATCGCGATGGCCGGCGCGACCGGGTCCAGCGTCGTCATCAGCGCGAAGGTGAACAACAGTGCCGCCGCCAGCTTGGCGACCGGGTTGCGCCGGGCCAGCGGTGCGTCCGGCCGGGCGAGCGGTTCGAGGCTGATCATCGGCGTACCGCTGCCGCCGGCCCGGCCCCGTCGGCCGGTCGCTGCGTCTCTCCGGCCCGGGTGGTGGGCGGCCGGTCGAGGGTGACGGTCCGGTCGGCCAGCGCCGCCACGAACTCGGCGTCGTGGGTGACCGTGACCAGGCCGTGGCCGTCGTCGCGCAGGTCCGCGAAGAGGTCCACCAGCTCCCGCCAGGTCCGCCGGTCCTGGCCGAAGGTGGGCTCGTCGCAGACCAGCAGGCGGGGCGCGGTGGCCAGGGCGGTCGCCACGCTCAACCGCCGCGCCTCGCCACCCGAGAGGGTGTACGGGTTGGCCCCGGCGAGCCGGCCCAACCGCAGCCGTTGCAGCAGGTGGTCGACGCGGTCGCGGACCGCCGCCTCGGTCGCCCCGGTCCGCCGTGGCCCGAGCGCCAGTTCGTCGAAGACGGTGCCGGTGACGAACTGGTGCTCGGGATCCTGGAAGACCGAACCGATCCGGCGGGCCAGCGCCGGGGCGGGCCAGCGGTGCGGGGGAGTGCCGGCGTCCGGGCCGGCCAACTCGCGGCTCGCGGTGACCCGGCCGGTGACCGGCTTGAGCAGTCCGCCGAGGAGCAGGGCGAGGGTGGACTTGCCGGCACCGTTGCGGCCGAGTACGGCGAGCGCCTCGCCGGCGCGTACCTGGAGGTCGGTTTCGGCAAGCCGGGGCGGCAGGCCGAGCCCTTCGGCGGTGAGCAGCACGTCGCCGGCGGGTGCCACGGCCGGCCGGGGCGGCACGGGGCGGCCGGGTACCCAGACACCCTCGTCGGCGAGCGCGTCGCCGTACCTGCCGAAGACCAACTCCGGCGTGCCGTCCGCGCGGACACCGCCCCCGGGCTCCAGCACGATCACCCGGTCGACCAGCGGCAGCGCCTCGGCGACCCGGTGTTCGACCAGGATGAGCGTGGTGTCGTCGGCGAGCGCACCGGCGACCGCCGAGCGGACCAGAGCGGCGCCGGCCGGGTCGAGATTTGCCGTCGGTTCGTCGAGCAGCAGCAACCCGGGGCGTAGCGCGAGCACCCCGGCCAGCGCGAGGCGCTGCTGCTCGCCGCCGGAGAGCGCCGCGGTGGGCCGGTTTCGGTGGTACGGGAAGCCGACCCGGGTCAGGGCCTGGTCCACCCGGGGCCAGATCTGTCCGGCCGGTGTGCCCCGGTTCTCCAGCCCGAACGCGACGTCGTCGCCGCACCGGGCCATCACCAGCTGGGTTTCCGGATCCTGGAAGACGATGCCGACGCGCTCCCGGGCCTCCTGCGGCGGCAGGCCGTCGACCTCGATCGTGCCCTCCTGCTCACCGGAATCCTCCGGCAGCAGTCCGGCCAGCGCCGCCAGCAGCGTGCTCTTGCCCGCCCCGGAGGGCCCGAGGAGGAGTATCCGCTCACCGCGCTCCACCCGCAGGTCCACGCCGCGCATCGCCCAGGCCCGCCGCCCCGCGTGCCGCCACCCGAACCCCCGCAACCAAACCCCACCCACCCGAGCCCCCCTCTCCCCGTACCGCCCCGCCCGCCCCTCGCCGTCCGACCGCCGCGCTGATCAAGAAGCTTGCGTCCGGCGACCGCAGGCCGGCCGACGCAAACCTCTTGATCAGCAGGGTTGGGGTCAGACGAGGGCGCGGTCGCGGCCGGCCGGGAAGCGGTCCAGGACGCCGGTGCCGGCCAGGGCGCGGGTCAGGTAGTAGCCGCCGGCGCCGGCGATGACGGTGGCACTGACGACGGTGATCAACGCGTACGGGATGCGGTAGGTCGCGAGGTCGCGCCCGGCGTTCCAGTAGATGAAGTCGAAGAGCGCGGCGCCGACGCCGGTCGCCGCACCGGCGAGCAGCGCGGTCGGCAGGCGGAACGAGCGGTACCGGAAGGCGGCGAAGGCCAGCTCGGCGCCGATGCCCTGGGCCAGGCCCTGGAGGATCACCAGGCTCGCCCACTGGCTGCCGAGCAGTGCCGAGACGATCGCGGCGAGCAACTCGCAGTAGAGCGCCGCGCCCGGCTTGCGGATCACCAGAGCGCCGAGTACGGCCGGCACCAGCCAGACGCCGTAGATCAGCGTCTGGGCGGGCGGGAAGAAGGCGAACGCCGCGTCGGTGGCGGACCACACCAGGCCCCAGGCCCAGAAGATGACGCCGAAGGCGACCGCGATCACCGAGGCGACCACGATGTCGATGGTGCGCCAGCGGTTGCTGTCGGTGGTTGGCACGATGATTGCTCCCAGTCCAGTGTCGAACCAGGCAAGACGCACGCCCGGCCCGGCGGACGCCGGACTGTGGCGGGCTGGAGGTGGACCGAACTCCCTGCGCTGGCATTACCCAGATCAGGTACGGAGGGTCTGCGGGCGGACCCGCACTCTCAGCGCTGTGCGCTCCCCTGTCGGAGGTGAAGTTGTCTCGCCGACGCTAGCACCTCCCGAGATCGACGGACAATGTGATCTCCACAGGTCAACCGGGCTGTACGCGGGCCTGGCCGACGGAAGGCGGATCGCACACGAGCGTGGCGACCTGTCGATGGACCGGCCTGTGCCGGTAGTCTCAGGCCGCTGCTCCGCCACCGGTCGGGCGGCACAGTGCAAAGGCCCGCCACCGGCGGGCCCGCAGAGCGCGAAGACCCCGCGCCAACGGCAGCGAACCCGCAGAGCGCCGAGACCCGCGACAGCAGAGCGCCGAGACCCGCGACAAACAGCAGCGGCACCAGCCCGAGGGACGACAGGTGAGCACAGGCACTGACCACGCCGCACCGGAAGGTGGGCCGGAGGAGCATCCGGCCGGCGGGGTGGATCTGGCGGGTCGGCCGGAGCCGTCCGGCGAGCCGGGTCCCCGGCGGTGGCTCGGCGACCGGATCGGCTCCGTGGAGGTGCTGGCGGCGCTGCTGATCCTGCTGATCATCTTCCGGGATCCGCTGGCCGCCGCGCTGGACACCCCCCGGTTGCAGACCTGGACCACGGTCTTCGTCTCGATCATGGTGCAGGCGGTGCCGTTCCTCGTCTTCGGGGTGCTGCTCTCCGCCGTGATCGCGGTCTTCGTACCCCGGTCGTTCTGGGCGCGGGCGCTGCCCCGGCACCCGGCCCTCGCCGTGCCGGCGGCCAGCGCGGCCGGGGTGGTGCTGCCCGGCTGCGAGTGCGGCTCGGTGCCGATCGCCGGCTCGCTGATCCGTCGGGGCGTCACCCCGGCCGCCGCGTTGGCCTTCCTGCTCGCCGCCCCGGCGGTGAACCCGATCGTGCTTACCGCCACCGCGGTCGCTTTCCCGAACAATCCCGAGATGGTCCTCGCCCGTGGCCTCGCCAGCCTGGTCGTCGCCATGGTCATGGGGTGGCTCTGGTTGCGGCTCGGGCGTACCGAGTGGATCAGGATGCCACGCCGGCCGGAGCTGGACGACGTCTCCCGGGGCCGGGCCTTCTGGTCCGCCGTCCGGCATGACGTGACGCACGCCGGTGGCTTCCTGGTGCTCGGCGCGATGGCCGCCGCCTGCATCAACGTGCTGGTACCGGAGCGGTGGTTGCAGACCCTCGCCGACAACGCCTGGCTGTCGATCCTGGCGCTGGCGCTGCTCGCCGTACTGCTCTCGCTCTGCTCGGAGGCGGACGCCTTCGTCGCGGCCTCGCTGTCGCAGTTCTCCCTCACGTCCCGACTGGTCTTCCTGGTGGTGGGGCCGATGGTCGACCTCAAGCTGATCGCGATGCAGGCCGGTGTCTTCGGCCGACGCTTCGCCCTCCGGTTCGCGCCGACCACCTTTGCGGTGGCCCTGCTGGTCGCGGTCGGCACCGGGGCGGTGCTGCTGTGAACCGGCAGGCGCAGGCGGTGGTCCTGCTCTTGCTCGGCGGCGCGGTGCTCCGGGCCAGCGTGACCGACCTGTACCTGCGCTACGTCAAGGAAGGGCTGCGGCCCTTCCTGATCGCCGCCGGCCTGCTGCTGGTGGTCGCCGCGATCATGACGCTCTGGTACGAGCTGCGTCCGGCCCGCCCCGACTCCCGCGTCCCCGACTCCCGCGCCCCCGACTCCCGCGCCCCCGACTCCCGCGTCCCCGACGATTCCTCCGTGCCCCGGACCGGCGACGCCTCCGTGTCCCGGACCGGCGACGAGCATGCGCACGGCGACGAGCATGCGCACGGCGACGGGGCCGGCCACGACGACGAGGCCGGCCACGGCCACCACGAGCCACGGGTCGGCTGGCTGCTCATCCTGCCGGTGCTCGGCCTGCTGCTGGTCGCCCCGCCGGCCCTCGGCTCGTACGCGGCGGACCAGGCCGGCACGACGCTCAGCGCGCCCCAGCAGTCGGACTATCCACCGCTACCCGACGGCGATCCCGCGCAGGTCAGCGTCCTCGACTACGCCGCCCGGGCGCTCTTCGACCGGGGCGTCTCCCTCGGCGACCGCCGGGTGCAGCTCACCGGCTTCATCGCCACCGGCGCCGGTGGCGAGCCGATCCTGGCCCGGATGGTGCTCTCCTGCTGTGCCGCCGACGGGCGGCCGGTGAAGCTCGGACTGACCGGCGACGTGCCGGCTGAGCTGCCGAACGACAGCTGGGTGGAGGTGATCGGCCGGTATAGCGACCGGATCGGTCGCGACCCGGTCAACGACGCCGAGATTCCCTACCTCGAGGTCGAGTCCTGGCGGCAGGTACCCGCCCCCAGGAACCAGTACGGGTAGGTCATCGCCCGTGCGGGCCGGCACCGGTAGGCCGGTGCCGGGCGCGGCCGGGGCGGGCCGGCTTCGGGCGGCCGGGGCGGGCCGGCATCGGTAGGCTGCGGTTCATGCGCATCGACGCCCGAGGTCTGCGGTTCGACGTCACCACCGGCGGCCCCGAGCAGGGCGAGCCGGTGCTGCTGTTGCACGGCTTCCCGCAGCACTCCGGCGAGTGGGCCGACGTGACGCCCACGTTGCACGCCGCTGGGCTGCGCACCTACGCACTCGACCAGCGCGGCTACTCGCCCGAGGCCCGGCCCACGGCGGTCGAGGCGTACCGGCTGGCGGAGCTGGTCGCCGACGCGGTGGCCGTACTGGACGCGCTCGGTGTCGACGCCGCCCACGTGGTGGGGCACGACTGGGGCGCGGTCGTCGGTTGGGCACTGGCCGCCGGCCACCCCGACCGGGTACGCACGCTGACCGCCGTCTCGGTGCCGCATCCGGCCGCCATGGCGTACGCGCTCGGCGAGGACCGGCGGCAGCAGGCGCGCTCGACGTACATGCTGCTGTTCCGGCGGCCGGGGGTGGCCGAGAAGACGTTGCTGGCCCTGAACGCGGGCGGGTTGCGCCGGCTGCTGAGCGGTGTCGGCGACGCCGCGCGGGTGTCGACGTACGTCGAACCGATGCGCGAGCCGGGCGCGCTCACCGCGGCGCTGAACTGGTACCGGGCGATGTCCTGGGCAGAGTTGGCGGCGACCGGCTCGGTGACGGTGCCGACCAGCTACGTGTGGAGCGACCGCGACGTGGCGATCGGGCGCACCGCTGCCGAGGCGTGCGCCGGGCACGTGACCGGGGACTACCGGTTCGTCGAACTTTCCGGGGTCAGTCACTGGATCCCGGACCAGGTTCCGACGCCGTTGGCCGAGGTCATCCTCGCCCGGGCCCGCCCGACCGGCTGACCGGCCCGTACCCGCCTGACCGGCCGGGGTGGTGCATGCCTTCGGGCCGGGGCGGGCCGGATCCGGCGCGGCTCCTGACGGCCGACCCTGGTTTCGTCCGGCGCCACCGAGCCGGTTTCACCTTGCCCGCGGATGGGCATCAGCCTGTGCCACCGACATCGAGTCGGTCCGGCGCGGTGGTTCCCCCGGGAGGTATACGTGTCGAAGGAAACCGAGAAGCAGCGGTGGCAGCGAAACTTCGCCGACCTGCTGCAAGAGTTGCGGGTCGCCCAGACGGGTGTGCAGATCCTCTTCGCCTTCCTGCTGACCCTGCCGTTCAGCGCCGGTTTCGACGACACCACACCGTTCCAGCGTGACGTCTACATCGTGGCGTTGCTCGCGGCGGCCGGCGCGACCGCGATGATCATCTCGCCGGTGGCGTTCCACCGCGCGCTCTTCCGCCAGGGCCGCAAGCCGGAACTGGTCCGGTTCGCCCACCGGATGGCCAGCGGCGGGCTCGCCTTCATGCTGGTTGCGATGGTCAGCTCGGTACTGCTGATCACCGACTTCGTGCTCCACCGGCCGATCGCCTTCCTGCTCAGCGCGGTGACCGGGCTCTGGTTCCTGACCTTCTGGCTGATCCTGCCCTTCTCCCGGCGCAGCTGGGGCGACGACGACATCGACGACGAAGAGGATCCGAGCGGGCTGGCCCAGGGCTGAGGGTGCTCGCCGAGCGTGGGCGGATAGCGATGTCTACCTCTGGGTAACAAACCCGGGTAGCCTGCTGAGCAGGCGGAACAGTCCGAGTGCCCGAACTACCCCCGGGGGTTTGCCGTGGCCCTTACCGAGAATCACCGTCCGTCCGACATCGACAGCGCCGGCCCGTCCGACATTGACAGCGCCGGCCCGTCCGACATTGACAGCGCCGGTCCGGCGGAGAGCGCAGCCCAGGTGTCCGAGAAGGAGGCTCGCCAGGTCGCCGAGTCGGCCCGGCAGCGTACCTGGGACCGGCCCAGCTTCGGCAAGGAACTCTTCCTCGGCCGGTTGCGGCTCGACCTGATCGACCCGTGGCCCCGGCCCGACCCGGCGGAGGAGGAACGATCGGCGGAGTTTCTCGGTCGGCTCCGCGACTACGTCGCCACCGAGGTCGATGGCGCGGTGATCGAACGGGACGCGCGCATTCCCGACGAGGTGTTCCAGGGGCTGGCCCGGCTCGGCGCGTTCGGCATGAAGATCGGTCAGGAGTACGGCGGGCTCGGGCTGAGCAATCTGCACTACTGTCGGGCGCTGATACTGGCGGGCTCGGTCAGCCCGGCGATCGGCGCGCTGCTGTCGGCACACCAGTCCATCGGCGTACCGCAGCCGCTCAAGATGTTCGGCACCGACGAGCAGAAGCAGCGCTTCCTGCCCCGGTTGGCGGCCGGCGAGGTCTCCGCGTTCCTGCTCACCGAGCCGGACGTCGGTTCCGACCCGGCCCGCCTGGCGACCACGGCGGAGCCGACCCCGGACGGCACCGGCTACCGGATCAACGGCGTCAAGCTCTGGGCCACCAACGGCACGGTGGCCACCCAGCTCGTGGTGATGGCCCGGGTACCGAAGGCCGAGGGGCGCAAGGGCGGGATCACCGCGTTCGTGGTCGACGGCGACGCCGAGGGCATCACCGTCGAGCGGCGCAACGGCTTCCTCGGCCTGCGCGGGCTGGAGAACAGCCTCACCCGTTTCCACGACGTCTTCGTGCCCAGGGAGAACGTCATCGGCGGCGAGGGTCAGGGGCTCCGCATCGCGCTGAGCACGCTGAACACCGGCCGGCTGTCGCTGCCGGCGATGTGCGTCGGGGCCGGCAAGTGGGCGCTGAACGTGGCCCGGGGGTGGTCCGCCGAGCGGGTGCAGTGGGGCCGGCCGGTCGGCGAGCACGAGGCGGTCGCGCAGAAGCTCTCCTTCATCGCCGCGACCACGTACGGCATGGAGACCATGCTGGAGTTGAGTTGCCTGCTCGCCGACGACGACCGCAACGACATCCGGATCGAGGCGGCGCTGGTGAAGCTCTACGCCAGTGAGATGGCGTGGCGGGTCGCCGACGAACTGGTCCAGATCCGGGGCGGTCGGGGGTACGAGACGGCCGATTCGCTTGCCGCCCGGGGTGAGCGCCCGGCCGCGGTCGAGCAGATCCTGCGGGACCTGCGGATCAACCGGATCTTCGAGGGCTCCACGGAGATCATGCATCTGCTGATCGCCCGGGAGGCGGTGGACGCCCATCTCTCCGTCGCCGGGGACATCATCGACCCCGACGCCGGGCTGGGCCGTAAGGCGAAGGCGGGCGCTCGGGCCGGCGCGTTCTACGCACGCTGGCTGCCGACCCTCGCGGTCGGCAAGGGCCAGCAACCCAGCGCGTACGCGGAGTTCGGCCCGCTCGCCGGTCACCTGCGCTACGTCGAGCGCGCCTCGCGGAAGCTGGCCCGGTCGATCTTCTACGCGATGTCCCGCTGGCAGGGCAGGCTGGAGCGCAAGCAGGCGTTCCTCGGCCGGGTGGTGGACATCGGTGCCGAGCTGTTCGCGATGAGCGCGGTCTGCGTCCGGGCCAGGGCGCAGCGGCAGGAACGGCCGGAGAACCTCGAACTGGCCGACCTGTTCTGCCGCCAGGCCCGGGTCCGGGTCGACGCGCTCTTCACCGCCCTCTGGCAGAACACCGATTCGCTCGACGTGACGGCGGCGAAGCGGATCCTCGCCGGCCGCTACTCCGCTCTGGAGGAGGGCATCATCCCCCCGCCCGACGACCTGCCCTGGGTAGCGCCCGTCACCCAGGGCCCCTCGACCGTCACCGACGACGCCCGCCGCCGCCTCCCTCCACGCTCCTGACCCCCGCCCCGCCGTTGTTGACCATGAAGTTGTTGTCCCGACCCGCCGATCCGGGTGGGCACAACTTCATGATCAACGCGATCCTCGGGGGGTGCGGAGGCCGAGGTGGCGGAGTTCCAGGGCGGCGAGGGCATGAATGGTCTGCTCGTCGCCCTGGCGCCACGCCTCCGCCACGTCGGGGGAGATGCGGGTGAGGCGGCGCAGCGGTTGACCGGCCAGGGCGCGCAGGGCGAGCAGGTCCTGGCCGGCGGGGGCGGCGGCCAGGACCGCCGCTGAGCCAGCTCGGCGCATCCAGCGCACCCGCAGCGGCAGCCAGCCGAAGAACACCAGCCCGAGCGGTACGATCAGCAGCCCGACGGCCAGCGCCAGGGCCAGTTGGTCGACGAGTTCCTGCTGATCACGCCCGGCCTCGGCGAGCGTGCGGGCGGCACCGGCGGCCCGCTCGAAGGGCGCGGTCAACTCGTCGCCCACCAGTGGCACCCGGCCGACCTTGCCGCCGGCCTCGGCGAGATTGTCGGCCAGCCCACCGCCGGCCCCTTCCAGCTTCTGCCCGGGTACGGCCAGCTTCTGCACCAGGTCGTGCAGCCACAGCGCGCCCCGGATCGTCGCGTACACCCAGGCGACGACGAGTAGATCGGTGAGTAGCTGTCGTAGCGCGGTCGGAAAACGATCAGCGTAGATCTTCACGCCGCACAGCGTGCCACGTCCCACCCCGCCCGCCCCGACCCCGCCCGCTCCAACCCCGCCGATCTTGCACTTTCGGTCGCTGGTATGTCCGGCTTCGCGGCCTTTGCGGCGACACAAAGTGCAAGATCGCGCGGGTGGGAGAGGGGGAGGGGAGGGGGTGGTGTTAGGGGGTGGGGCAGGTGGGGCAGGTGCCGAAGATTTCCAGGGTGTGGCTCACGTTGGTGAAGCCGTGCTGGGCGGCCACCCGGTCGGCCCAGGTTTCCACGGTGGGGCCGGCCACCTCGACGGTACGGCCGCAGGCGCGGCAGACCAGGTGGTGGTGGTGACCCTCGCTGCACCGGCGGTAGAGGTGCTCGCCGCCCGGTGGGCGCATCACGTCGATCTCGCCTGCGTCGGCCAGGCCCTGCAACGTGCGGTAGACCGTGGTGAGCCCCACCCGCTCACCCCGGTCACGCAGCATCGCGTGCAGGTCCTGGGCGCTGTGGAAGCCCTCCACCTCGGCGAGCAGTGCGCTCACCGCCGAACGCTGACGGGTGTTGCGGGTGGCCGTACTCATGATCCCTCCCCGGCATGGCTGACCGCATCCGCCACGATGTGCGCGACGTGTTCGTCGACCAGGGCGTACGCGATCTCCCGGCCACGCCGGGACCCGCGCACCACCCCGGCGCCGCGTAGCACCCGCAGATGCTGCGAGACCAGCGGCTGCGCGACGCCGAGCGTGTCCACCAACTCGTGTACGCAGCGCTCACCGCCGGCCAGTTCGCTGACGATGGCCAGCCGGATCGGCGCCGAGAGGGCGCGCAGGAGCTCGCTGGCGCCCTCGTACGCGTCGTAGCCGGATCCGTTGGTCACCCTGCAACGGTAACCAATACCAGGGTGGGTCACGTGATCAGGAGCCGTGGAGCACCACCTCGGGCGGCTCGGGGGCGGGTGCCGGCTCGGGTCGGGTGCGGCGGATCCGGCGCCAGCCGGCCGCGATCAGGGTGATCACGATGAACGAGGCGATCGCGAGCACCACCACCGAGGCACCGGGTGCGGTGTCGGCGACCGCCGCCAGCCAGATCCCGGCGCCGGCCGCGAAGAGGCCGAGGGCCATCGCCGCCGCCATGGTGGCGCGGAAGCCCCGGGTCACCTGCTGGGCGGTGGCCACCGGGACGACCATCAACGCGCTGATCAGCAGGACGCCGACCGCCCGCATCGCGATCGTCACCGTGATCGCGGTGGTGACCGCGAGCAGCAGGTTGAGCCCGCGTACCGGCAGGCCGGAGACTCGGGCGTACTCCTCGTCGTGGCAGACCGCGAAGAGCGCGGGCCGCAGCGCGAGCATCGCGATCAGCACGGCCACCCCGAGCACCGCGATGGTGACCAGGTCGTCGCGGGAGGTCGTGGTCAGCGCCCCGAACAGGTACGCGTTGAGGTTGGCGTTGGTGCTGTCGGAGAGCCCGACCAGCACCACGCCGCCGGCGATGCCGCCGTAGAAGAGCAGGGCGAGCGCCAGGTCACCGGAGGTACGCCCGCGTTCGCGGATCAGCTCGATGGCGATCGCGCCGATGGTGGCCGCGATCACCGCCATGATCACGGGCGAGGTCTGGAAGAGCAGGCCGGCACCGACGCCGGTCAACGCGACGTGTCCGATGCCGTCCCCGATCAGCGCCAGTCGCCGCTGCACCAGGTAGATGCCGAGCGCCGGCGCGGCCAGCCCGATGATCAGCGCGCCGATCAGGGCGCGCAGCATGAACTCGTACTGGAAGAGACTCACCTTGTGCTCCACAGCCCGGCGGGCTCCTCGGGACCGTGCGGGTGCACGTGGTCGTGGTCGGGTGCCGCGTGGTGACCGGCCGGATCCGGCACCGCGCCGTCGTGCGCGACGACGCCCTGGTGTACGACGACCGCGCGGCTGATCAGCGGTCGGAGCGGGCCGAGTTCGTGGGCGACGAGCAGTACGGTGCCACCGGCCTCGGCGAAGCCGCGCAGTGCCCCGGCGAACGCCTCCTGGCTGGCGGCGTCCACCCCGGCCGTCGGCTCGTCGAGGACCAGCAGTTCGGGCTGGCCGGCCAGGGCGCGGGCGATCAGGGTGCGTTGCTGCTGCCCGCCGGAGAGGGTGGCCACCGGGTCCTTCGCCCGGTCGGCCAGGCCGACGGCGTGCAGCGCCTCGGCGACGGCCGCCCGGTCGGCGCGCCCCGGTGGGCGCAGGATGCCCCGCCGGGCGAGCCGGCCGGAGGCGACCACCTCGGCCACCGTGGCCGGTACGCCGCTGCCCGCCCCGAGGCGCTGCGGGACGTACCCGACGCGGTGCCACTGCCGGAACCGGCGCACCGGACGGCCGAAGAGCTGCACCGAGCCGGCGCTGAGCGGGACCAGTCCGAGCACGGCGCGGACCAGGGTGGACTTGCCGGAGCCGTTGGCACCGAGGATCGCGACCACCTCGCCGGTGGCCACGGTCAACGAGACGTCACGGAGCACGGGGCGGCCGTCGTAGCCGACCACCCCGTGCGTGACGGAGATGACGTCAGGGGTCACGAGCAGCTCAACGCCGTTCGTAGGGTCTCAAGGTTGGTGCGCATCACCGAAAGGTAGTCCCCGCCGTTCTCCGCGGACAGGCCCTCGATCGGATCCAGCACCGCGGTCCGCGCGCCCACCTCCCGGGCGATGGTCTCGGCGACCTTGGGGCTGACCAGCGTCTCGAAGAAGATCGTGGTGGCGTTGTGCTCACGCGCCTCCCGGATCACCTCGGCCAGCCGCTGTGGCGACGGCTCGTCCTCGGGCGAGAGCCCGGTGATGCCGATCTGCTCCAGCTGGTACTTCTGCGCCAGGTAGCCGAAGGCGGCGTGGCTGACCACGATCTCCCGGCGTTGGCAGGTCGCCAGTCCCTCGGTGAACTCGGTGTCCAGCGTCTCCAACTCGGTGCGCAGCGCGGCGGCCCGCTGGGTGTACTCGCCGGCCCGGTCCGGGTCGACGGCACCGAGCCGCTCGGCCAGCCGGTCGCCGATGGTGGCCAGCCGGGTGGGATCGAGCCAGACGTGCGGGTCCCGGGCGTCCGCCGCCCCCTCCTCGGCGTGCTCCTCCTCGTCGGTGTGGTCGTCGCCGTGGTCGTGGTCGTGGCCGCCGGCGGTGGCCGGCAGCAGCGGCTCGACGTCTGCCACGTCGAAGACCCGGTCGCCGGCGTTCTGCGCCACCGCCTCGTCCACGGCGGGCTGGAAGCCGTGCAGGACGACGACCAGCTCGGCCTCGCTGACCTGCCCGACCTGGCCCGGGTTGAGTTCCAGGTCGTGCGGCTCGGCGCCCGGCCGGGCCAGGTTGGTCACGGCCACGGCGTCGCCGCCGATCCGTTCGGCCAGGAACTGCAACGGGTAGAAGCCGGCCACCACGTCGACCCGCTCCGGGTCTGCGCCGGCCGGGCTGTCGTCGGTCGAGCAGGCGGTGAGACCGGTAAGGGCGAGCAGGGCGGCGGTGCCGACGGCCAGGGCACGCGGGGTCGGGCGGAAACTCATGAGAACGACTCTCCGCGACAACGACAATGATTGTCAAAAACGCATGATTGCATGTCAGGGCCGGTCGGAACCTGCTCGGCGCCGCCCGCCCGCCGGACCGGGCCGACGGTCAGAGCAGCTTCACCAGGCCGGCGGTGACCAGCAGGGTCAGCACCAGCAGCCGGATCGCCCGGGTGGCGGTCGTCTGCACCCGCCAGGTGGTGACCAGCAGGGTGGCCATGGCACCGGCCAGCAGCAGGGTCAGCAACCCGCCGAGAACGCCAGGCGTGAAGAACGCGACAAGCACCAGGACCAGGGTGACCAGGAACACGGTCGTGGGGTTGGCCCGGGCCAACCGGCCGGCAATCCCGCTCTGCGTACGCTGCATCCCACAGACTCTACGAGGAGGAGGACCCGGTGCTGGTGACCAACCGGTTCGTGGTCGACGAAGCGGACGCCGAGGCGTTCACCGTCCGGGCCCACGCGGCCCTCGCGGCGCTCGCCGCCCGACCCGGCTACCTGCGCGGTCAGTTGGTCCGGGCGCTGGACGACCCCCGGCACTGGTGCCTGGTCACCGAGTGGGAGTCGGTCGGCACCTACCGCCGGGCCCTCGGCGGCTTCGATGTCAAGGTCACCGCGGTGCCGCTGCTCGCCGAGAGCCTCGACGAGCCGTCCGCGTACGAGGCGTTGGCCACCGCCGCACCGGAGGGTGACGTGGTGGTGGTCGCCAGCGATCGGGCTGTGGGTCCTTACCGGTGAGTTGTCGGGCACTACGCTGGCTTCCATGACCGCTCCCGGACCGGCAGCCCCACCGCCCCACCCCGCCGACGGTTCCGGCCCGCCGCCCACCGGTGCCCCCGAGTCGGGTGTTCCGACCCCGCCACCCGGGCCCGGGGTGGCCCCGCCGTTCGCCGCGCCGCCGACCGAGGGCGGACGGTCCCGCCTCTGGCTCGGCCTCGGCGCCGGCGCACTGGCCGTGCTGCTCTGTTGCGGAGGTGGCGGCACGGCAGTGGTCGGCCTGCTGGTCAGTGGAGTGCAGGCGATCGAGGAGCAGGGCCGGACGGTCTCCGACGACTACTTCCGGGCGCTTACCGACGGCGAGTTCGGCCGGGCGTACGACCAACTGTGCGAGGACGCCAAGCGCCGCGAGTCCCGGCAGGAGTTCGAACGCCGGGCCGCCGCCGAGCCGCAGATCTCGTCGTACCAGGTCGGCGAGGTGGACACCATCACGCTGACCGTGCCGGTGGAGGTGACCTACTCCGGTGGTGGTCAGGAGCGCCAACAGGTGGTGCTCCAGCAGGATCAGCAGACCGGTGGCATGGAGGTCTGCGGAGTCAACTGACCGGCCGCAGGTAATGTGCTGGGTCCGGGGCACCGACGGGTCGTACCGTGGTCCCGGTGCCGTGCCGTCCATCCCACCAGGTCCCCGCCGACCGCCAGTCGGCGTAGGAGGAAAAATGCCAGCCGACCGAATCGACGCCGTCGTCAGCCTCGCCAAGCGCCGGGGCTTCGTCTTTCCCTCCAGCGAGATCTACGGAGGCACCCGGTCGGCGTGGGACTACGGTCCGCTCGGCGTGGAACTCAAGGAAAACGTCCGCAGGCAGTGGTGGAAGACCATGGTCCAGCAGCGGGACGACGTGGTCGGCCTGGACTCCGCGGTGATCCTGGCCCGGGACGTGTGGGCCGCCTCCGGCCACCTGGACGCCTTCGTCGACCCGCTGACCGAGTGCCAGTCCTGCCACAAGCGGTTCCGCGCCGACCACCTGGAGGAGGCGTACGAGGCCAAGCACGGCAAGCCGCCGGCCTCGCTGACCGAGCTGAACTGCCCCAACTGCGGCAACAAGGGCACCTTCACCGAGCCGAAGATGTTCAACGGCCTGATGAAGACCTACCTCGGCCCGGTGGAGAGCGACGAGGGGCTGCACTACCTGCGTCCGGAGACCGCCCAGGGCATCTTCGTCAACTACAAGAACGTCGAGACGGTGGCCCGGAAGAAGCCCCCGTTCGGCATCGCGCAGACCGGCAAGTCGTTCCGCAACGAGATCACCCCGGGCAACTTCATCTTCCGCACCCGCGAGTTCGAGCAGATGGAGATGGAGTTCTTCGTCGAGCCGGGCACCGACGAGCAGTGGCACGAGTACTGGCTCTCCGAGCGGTGGAACTGGTACATCGACCTCGGCCTCTCCGAGGGCAACCTGCGCTTCTACGAGCACCCGCAGGAGAAGCTCTCGCACTACTCGAAGCGGACGGTGGACATCGAGTACCGCTTCCAGTTCGGCGGCACCGAGTTCGCCGAGTTGGAGGGCGTGGCCAACCGCACCGACTTCGACCTCTCCACGCACAGCAAGCACTCCGGCGTTGATCTGTCGTACTTCGACCAGACCAAGGGCGAGCGCTGGGTGCCGTACGTGATCGAGCCCGCCGCCGGCCTGACCCGCGCGGTGCTGGCGTTCCTGCTGGAGGCGTACGACGAGGACGAGGCGCCGAACACCAAGGGCGGTGTGGACAAGCGGACCGTGATGCGCTTCGACCCGCGACTGGCCCCCGTCAAGGTGGCCGTGCTGCCGCTGTCCCGCAACGAGGCGCTCTCGCCCAAGGCCAAGCAACTCGCCGCCGACCTGCGCAAGCGCTGGGTGGTCGAGTTCGACGACTCGCAGGCGATCGGTCGCCGCTACCGCCGCCAGGACGAGATCGGCACCCCGTTCTGCGTCACCGTCGACTTCGAAACGCTTGACGACAACGCCGTGACCATCCGCAACCGGGACACCATGGTCCAGGAGCGGATCGCCCTGGACCAGGTCGAGCGCTACCTGATCGACCACCTCCCCGGCTGCTGACGTGTAAGGAAGGGCCCCTTCTTAACGCCTGGCGTAGAGGAGGGGCCCCTTCTTAACACTCATGGCGCGCGCTCAGGGCACGGACTCCGGGCGCGCGGGTTCAGCGCTCAGGGCACGGACTCGGGGCGCGCGAGCTCAGCGGTCAGGGTGTGCGGGTTCAGCGGTGAGGGTGCGGGCTGAGCGGTCAGGGTGTGCGGATTCAGCGGTGAGGGTGCGGGCTGAGCGGTCAGGGTGCGCGGATTCAGCGGTGAGGGTGCGGGCTGAGCGGTCAGGGTGCGGGCTGAGCGGTCAGGGTGCGCGGTTCAGCGGTCAGGGTGCCGGCTCGGCCCTTGAGGGCCTGGACTGCGGGTCGACGCGTACGCCGGTGGTGGCACCCAGGCCCCGACGGGCCTCGTACGCGTCCGTCACCATGCGCCGCACCCGGCGCGGCTCGCGGCGGATCTGCGCGGGCGTGAAGTGTAGAACCAGGATGCCGTGTCGACTGAGTTCGTTGTGCCGGTCGAGCGTGCGCGACCAGTCGGCCGGGCGGAGATGGTATTCCTGCGAGTCGACCTCCAACGCCACCGCCGCGTCCGGAAGGTAGCCGTCGGGCGTGGGCAGGGACCGGCCGCCCGGGTCCAGTAGCCGGGGATTCCAGTGGATTTCCGCCAGTGCCGGGCTCTCCGCGAGGCAGTCCCGCAACTCGGCCTCGGGCGCCGAGCGTGTGCCCTGCATGACCTCCGAGAAGGCCTTCCGGACCAGCGCCGTCCGGCTGCGCCGAGCCCGGCGAATCTCCTCGTCCAGCGCGGCGAGGTCGGCGTACCCCCGCTGGATGGCCTCGGCGACGACCGCCCGCACCGGACGTAGCTGGCGGAGGTCCCGCGCCGCGTCGACCACCGCGCGGGCCGGCGAACAGACCGGGTAGAGCGGCGTGCTCCGGGCCCGCTCGTCCAGGGCCAGAGCCCGCGAGATCAGCGCGTATCCGGCAGACTTGCGGCGCGCGTGATGCGGCACGACCAGGTGTACGGCGTCGGTGCTCGGGCACTGCCGGAAGCCGTACCAGTTGAGGGCGGCCAGGCCGGTGAGCTGTGCCTCACCGCCAGCGTAGAGCGCCGCGGAGATCCGTCGTTGTTCGTCCGTCAGGACGCCGGTGACCAGGGCGTACGTCGCGGGTAGGACCCGCTGCCACAGGCCCCGGCGGGTCTGTCGGTAGAGGTACATGTCGTCGAAGCCGGCGGCCAGCAACTGGACCCGGCTGGCGATCTGCTGTTGCCGCTCGGCCAGGTCGGCGAACTCGGGTGGATGGGTACGCATGAGGCGCAGCATCGATGGTTCGGCCGCTCGGCGTCTCACCCGCGCCGGGTGGCTGTGGATGACCGCGCGTGCTGTGGACAACTCCCTGATCATCGGTGGCATGTGTTATGCGTCGCGTTAATAAGGGGCCCTTCCTATGCACGAGGCGTTAATAGGGGGCCCTTCCTTACACTTGGGCCGTGCCGACGATGAATGCCGTTGCTGCTGGTCCGCGCCCGCTGACGCTGGGGCGGCATCAGGTGTGGCCGCCGGTGGTGCTCGCGCCGATGGCGGGCATCACAAATGTCGGGTTCCGCCAGCTCTGTCGGGAACAGGGCGGTGGTATCTACGTCTGCGAGATGATCACCACGGTCGCGCTGGTGGAGCGCAACCCGAAGACGCTGCGCATGATCGCCTTTGGGGCGGACGAGTCGCCGCGCAGCCTCCAGCTCTACGGCACCGATCCGGAGACCACCGCCGCCGCCGTACGGATCGTGGTGGAGAAGGATCTCGCCGATCACGTGGACCTGAACTTCGGCTGCCCGGTGCCGAAGGTCACCCGGCGCGGCGGCGGCGCGGCCCTGCCGTGGCGGCGCCGGCTCTTCGCCCGGCTGGTGCAGGCCGCGGTGGACGCCGCCGCACCCGCCGGGGTGCCGGTCACCGTCAAGATGCGCAAGGGCATCGACGACGACCATCTGACGTACGTCGAGGCGGGGCTGGCCGCGCAGGAGGCAGGCGTCGCGGCGGTGGCCCTGCACGGGCGTACGGCCGCACAGCGGTATTCGGGCACGGCGGACTGGGACGCCATCGCCACCCTCAAGCAGGCGCTCGACGTGCCGGTGCTCGGCAACGGTGACATCTGGGAGGCCGACGACGCGCTGCGGATGGTGGCGCACACCGGCGTCGACGGAGTGGTGATCGGGCGCGGCTGCCTCGGCCGGCCGTGGCTCTTCGCCGACCTGGCCGCCGCGTTCGACGGTGCCGCCCAGCGGCGGTTGCCCAGCCTCGGCGAGGTCGCGGTGACCATGCGTCGGCACGCCGAGCTGCTGGTCGAGCAGTTCACCGCCGGAGCCCGCGACGCGGCCCGGGGCGAGCGGGACGGCTGTACCGATTTCCGTAAGCACGTCGCCTGGTACCTGAAGGGTTTCCCGGTCGGCAGCGAGCTGCGCCGCGCGTTGGCGATGATCGACAGCCTGGCCCAGCTGGACGACCTGCTCGGCAAGCTGGATCCGAGCGTGCCCTTCCCGGTGGAGACGCTGGGCCAGCCGCGCGGGCGGACCAACTCCCCGGGCAAGGTCTTCCTGCCGGACGGCTGGCTGGCCAGCCGGGACGACGACACCGCCCCGGTGGGTGCCGAGCTGGCCGACTCCGGCGGCTGAGCTGCCGGCGCCGGTGGCTCAGCGGCGGGAGAGCAGGGAGGTCACCCGCATCCGGTCGCTGTGGATCCATACGTCGGAGTACTCGATCGGCCGGCCGTCGTCGAGATAGGTGATCTGTTCGAGGTACAGCAGCGGGAAGTTCTCCGGTACCTGGAGCGCGGCGGCGGTTTCGCCGGCGGCGGCGGTCGCGGTGAAGGTACGCCGGCCGGTGCTGATCTTCAGCCCGTACTCGTTCTCCAGCAGCCCGAACAGGGAGCGGTCGGTCAGGTCGGCCCGTTCCAGGCCGGGGGCGAGGTCCACGCGTACGTAGTTGACCAACCGGGCCACCGGGCCGGCGGAGAGGGCGCGGATCCGTTCCAGCCGGAGTACCGACTGACCGGGGCGCAGGTCGAGCAGGGCCGCCACCGGCGACGGCGCGGACATCACCTCGTGGGAGATCACCTGGGTGGTGACCGCGACGCCCTGCCGGGCGAAGTCCTCGGAGAGGGTGGTCAGCTTCTGGGCGATGGAGGGTTCGATCGCGGTGGAGGTGACGAAGGTGCCGCGGCCCCGGACCTGCACCAGCAGGCCGTCGCGGATAAGCGTGGCGATCGCCCGGCGCAACGTGCCCCGGGAGATGCCGAGGTCGACCGCCAACTCCGGCTCGCTGCGCAACCGGTAGTGCGGCGGCCACTCGCCGGAGAGGATCCGGGCCCGGATCTGCTCCGAGACCTGCGCGTGCAGCGCCACCGGCGCTTCGCGGTCGAGTTGCTCGGCCGTCCCGGCCGGGCGCAACTGGTCGGACATGTCACCTTCCACGGTGGGGACCGTCGCCCCCCGACGCCGATCGTGGTGCGGTCGCTCGGGTCGAGGGGCGACGGTGGCTCAGTAGCTCGTGGTCTGATCGTCGGTCGTGTCGGAGACGATAGCCACCCCGGCGCTGGTGCCCAGCAGCACGGCACCGGCCCGCAGTAGGGAGACCGCCTGCTCGAACGACTTGATCGAGCCGGACGCCTTGACCCGTACGCCCTGCGGTGCCCGCGCCACGAGGTAGGCGATGCTCTCCGGGTTGGCCACCTCGACGGCGCCGCTGCTGGCGTTCTTCAGCACGGCGGCCCCGGCCTCGATGGAGAGCTCCACGGCGGCGTCCCGCTCGGCCGCAGTGAGCAGCGGCAGTTCGAGCATCACCTTGATCGGTACCCCGGCGGCCCGGACCACACCGGCGATGTCTTCGCGGAACGCGTCGTACCGGCCGCTCTTGAGCCAGCCGAGCTGCACCCCGATGTCGATCTGGGTGGCGCCGGCCCGGACCAGGCTCTCCGCCTCGGCGGCCTTACCGGCGCTGGTGGTCACCCCGACGGTGGGGAAGTCCAGCGCCGACGCGACCTCGATGCCGGTGCCGCGCAGCACCTCGGCGACCTCCGGTACCCAGGATCCGGGCACCATCGCGGCGTTGAAGCCGTACCGGACGGCCTCCTGGGCGTGGGCCACGATCCGGTCCCGGGTGATCCCGACCTCGATCAGGGTGTGCTGGATGTAGGGGGCCAACGCGGCGGGGGTGACGGTGTCGGCCAGGATGGCAGTGCTCACGATCTTCTCCAATGTGGTGCGTGGTGGCGCGTGGTTGCGCCGCTACATCCGGTCCCGGTAGTAGTCGGGCACGATGACTCCGGGCTCGTCGAACCAGCGCGGCACGTCCACCCCGCAGATCAGTCCGACGTTGCCCCACGGGTTGAAGGCCCCGGTCCGGACGATGGCCTTGGCCTGGTGGGCCAGGTCGCCGAGCATCTCGGCGTGCTGCCGGGTGGTCAGCGGTACGCCTGGGAAGCGCTGGCCCAACCAGTCCGCCAGCGGCTTGTTGTGGGTGGTCACGTCCTCGGCGACCACCACTCCCTCGATGATGATCTCGTCGGCGACCAGGTCGAGCACGGTGGTCAGCGACGGCAGGTCCTCGGCGAGGGCCAGGTCGACCCGGTGGGCGGTACGCGGGATGGGGAAGCCGGCGTCGACCACGAGCAGCAGGTCGGTGTGGCCGAGCGTGGCCAGTACCCCGGACAGTTCGGCGTTGAGCACGCCCCTGCGTTTCATGCCTTCTCCTTCATGGTGTGCGCGCCGGTGGCCAGGGCCATCACCTTCTCCTCGGTGGCCTCCGACGCGGGGATGACACCGACCACGCGTCCGGCGGCCATGACGGCGATCCGGTCGCTGACGGTCAGCAGTTCGGGCAGGTCCGACGAGGAGACGAGGATCGCGACCCCGGCGTCGGCCAGGCTGCGGAACAGCCGGTAGATCTCCGCCTTGGCGCCGACGTCGACGCCGCGGGTGGGCTCGTCCAGCAGCATCAGCCGGGGCTCGATGGAGAGCCACCGCGCAAGCAGCGCCTTCTGCTGGTTGCCACCGGAGAGCTGGGTGATGCCCTGCGCGGTGGAGGAGGTCTTCACCCGCAGCTCCCGCGCCCGGTCGTCGGCGTCGTGGCGCAGCGCCCGCCGCCGCAGCAGGCCGAACCGCTGCCGGCGGCCGAGGGTCAGGATGTTCACGTTGTCCGCGACGCTCATCGTCGGCAGGATCCCCTGTTGGCGCCGCTCACCCGGCAGGTAGGCGACCTGGGCGTCGATGGCGTCCCGGGGCGTGCGGGCGGTGAAGGTCTTCCCGTCCAGCTCCAGATCACCGGCGCTGATCGGGTCGGCACCGAAGATGCCGCGCAGCAGCTCGATCCGTCCGCTGTCGGGCAGGCCGGCGACACCGACCACCTCACCGGGCGCGACGTCCAGGTCGACGTCGGAGAAGCCGGTGCCGGAGATGCCCCGGGTACGTAGCCGTGGGGTGGCCGTGGTGGGTGGCGGCGGAGTGTCGTGCCGGGCGAACTCGGCGGCGAGATCCCGGCCCACCATCGCGGCGACCACGGCGTCCGGGTCGACCTCGGCGGTGGGCCAGGCGCCGACGTGCCGGCCGTCGCGCAGCACGTGGATGTGCTGGGAGAGGGCGAACACCTCGGGCATCCGGTGCGAGACGTAGAGCATCGTCACCCCGTCGGCCCGCAGCGAGTGGATCACCTCGAAGAGCCGGTCCGACTCCGCCGGGCTGAGGATCGAGGTCGGTTCGTCGAGGATCATCAGCCGGGCCTGGCGGGCCAGGGACCGGGCGATGACCACCAACTGCTGGGTGGCGGCGTCCAGGTGGCGGACGGAACGCCGGGGGTCGAGGCGTACGGCGAGCCGGTCCAGCAGTTCCGCGGCGCGCTCGTCGATCCGGCGGCGGTGCGGGAACGGACCGGATCCGGGTTCGACGCCGAGCATGATGTTCTCGGCGACCGTCCGGTCCTGTGCCAGGGCGAGTTCCTGGGGGACCAGGGCGACCCGGTGCCGGCTGAGCAGGTTGGCCGGGTCGAAGCGACGGACCTCGTCGCCGTCGACCCGTACGGTGCCGGTGGTGGGGCTGTCCAGCCCGGCCAGGATCTTCATAAGCGTCGACTTGCCGGCGCCGTTCTCACCCATCACGGCGGTGAGGCTGCCGGCGGGGACGCTCAGGGTCACGTCCTGAAGGGCTCGGACGGATCCGAAGTGCTTCGACAGACCCGTCACCTCGACGGCGGCGGCCGTCGTCGGGGTGGTGATCGTGGCCGGGCTGGTCATCGGCTCAGCCCTCCACCGGTACGTCGGCCAGGTTGTCGCGGGTGACCACGAGCGCGCCCGTGTCCACGTCCTTGATCTCCGTGCCGTTCTTGAGGAAGTCGGCCAGCAGCTTGACCGCCTGGAAGCCCTGTTCCGCCGGGCCCTGGCTGATGCTGAGGTCGACGACGCCGTCCCGGAGGTACTCGACGGTCTGCGGCTGCACGTCGAAGCCGACAGAGTGGATCTTGCCGACGTTGCCGGACTGCTGGAGCCACTTGGCGCCGGCGGTGAAGCTGCAGCAGTCGAGGGAGACCAGGGCGATCGCGTCGCGCTGTGCCGCCATCGTCGACTCGACCGTGTTGTACGCGGCGCTCGGCTCGTTGCCGGTGTTCACCGGTCCGACGATCTCCAGCCCGGCGTCCTTCACCCCGGTCTGGAAGCCGGAGAAGCGGTCGTTGGACCAGCCGGCGCCGGAGTCGACGGAGACCACCACGACCTTGCCGGTCTTGCCGTTGAGGACGCCGAGCAGTTCCTTGGCGAGAGACTCGCCCGAGGCAACCAGGTCCTGCCCGACGAAGCCCATCTGCTTGGACTCCGGGTTGTTCGTGTTGAACGAGATGATCGGGATACCCGCGTCGTACGCCTGGGCGATGACCGGCTTGAGGGCGTCGTTGCTTGCCGACGAGACGGCCAGGCCGTGGATCTGCCGCTGGTTGATCAGGGTCTGGAGCTCGGCGACCTGGTCGGCGGCGTTGCCGCCGGTCGGGCCGATCATCTGGGCCTCGACACCGAGTTCCCGGGCCGCCCGCTCCATGCCTTCGCGGATCGGTACGGCGAAGGCCAGCGACGGGTCGTGGTAGCTCAACCTGATCTTGAGGGTGTCACCGTTCTCGACGGCGTCGGAGATGTAGTCGGCGAGTTGGAAACCGCCGTCACCATTCGCGGCGTTGCCGGCGGGCTCGATCGCGCCGCAGGCGGTGCTGGCGGTCAGGGCCAGGCCGAGGGTCGCGGCGACCGCGATCCGGCGTCCGAGGGACAGTCTCATCGTGGTGGCTCCTTGGGAATGTGGGTGGGGGACGACGTCGGGTGCGTACCGACGCGGGGTCAGCGGCGCCCGGAGCGTCTGCGTAGCCAGTTGTCGGCGGCCACGGCGAGGATGATCACCGCGCCGGTCGCCACCGTCTGCCAGAAGGAGGAGATGCCGCGCAGGTTGAGGATGTTCTGCAGGACACCGATGAACGCGACGCCGATGACGGTGCCGAGCATCGTCCCGGAGCCGCCGAAGAGGGCCGCGCCGCCGATGATCACGGCGGAGATGGCGACGAGTTCCATCCCGGTGCCGGTCACGCCCTGCACGTAGGAGAGGAAGGAGAGACCGAGCACCCCGGCGAGGCCGGCGAGGGTGCCGGAGAGGGTGAAGGCGGTGATCTTCACCCGGGCCGTGTTGATGCCACAGAGCCGGGCGGCCTCGGCACTGCCGCCGACGGCGTAGGTGTTGAAGCCGTAGCGGGAGCGGGACAGCACGATCGCCCCGAGCACGGCGACGAGAGCGAAGATGACCAGCTGCATCGGCAGCAGGCCGAAGAGCTTGCCCTGGCCGAGCAGGTTGAACTGGGCGACGTTCGGGTCACTGCTGGAGAGCGAGATCGGCGATCCGCCGCTGAGCAGCAGGGTCACCCCCCGGTAGACGCTCAGCGTACCCAGCGTGACGATGAAGGACGGGATGCCGAAACCCACGGTCATCAGGCCGTTGAGCAGGCCGGCGACCGCGCCGGCGGCGATCCCGCCGAGGGCGGCGAGGGGCCAGGCCACGTCCGAGGTCATCAACAGGCCGGCGACCACCGCGCCGAGGCCGTAGATCGAGCCGACGGAGAGGTCGATCTCCGCGTTGATGATGACGAAGGTGACCCCGATCGCCATGATGCCGATCTGCGCGATCTGCTGGCCGACGGTGAGGAAGTTGTTGGTGCCGAGAAAGCCCGGAGCGATCAGGGTGCCCAGCGCGAAGAGCACGACCAGGGCGAGGAAGGTGCTGGCCTCGCGGGCGTGCAGGAAACGCTGGAGGGGCGAGGGGCGACGGGGATCGGCGGCGGGTGCCTTCGGGGCCGCCGCAGGCGCGGTCATCTGGGCCATCTCTCTCATCTCCTCAACAGGGCCGCGACGTCGTCCGGGCCGGGCAGGGCGGGTATCACCTCGGCGACGCCGACGGCGTGGGCGCCGGCCGCGGCGGCGTACCGGGTCGCCTCGGTGAGGCCGTCACCCCGGGTCAGCGCGACGGCGAGCGCGCCGGTGAAGGCGTCGCCGGCGCCGGTGGTGTCGACCACCCGTGGCACGGTGATCGGCGCGATCCGGGTCTGCTGTCCGGCGCGGTCCACCAGGGCACCCTCGGCGCCGAGGGTCAGCACGACGGTGCCGGTGTAGCGGGTCCGCAGCGCTTCGACCAGCTCTTCGGCGGTGGTGGAGCCGTCCGGGTCCAGACCGACGAGCACCCGGGCCTCGCTGGCATTGGGCGTGAGAACGTCGATCCACTGCCACGCATCGTCCGGCAGGGCCACCGCCGGGGCGGGGTTGAGCAGCGTGCGTACCCCGTGCTGGTGGGCGGTACGCAGGGCGGCGAGCGCGACCGGCAGTGGGATCTCCAGGCTGACCACGACCAGGTCCGCCCCGGCGATCCGGTCGGCGAACCGGTCGACGTCGGCCGGGGTCAGCTCGTCGAGTGCGCCGGGGGCGATCGCGATCCGGTTCTCGCCGTCGTCGTCGACGAGGATGAAGCCGACCATGGTGGCCGCGTCGGTGACCCGGACCGCCTCGGCGTCGATCCCCTCCTCGGCCCAGAGCCGGCGGGCCGCGTCGCCGAACTGGTCCCGGCCGACGGCGGTCAGGAAGCTGACCTCCGCGCCGAGCCGGGCGGCGGCCACCGCCTGGTTCGACCCCTTGCCGCCGTGACCGGAGGCGAATCGGCCGCCGGAGAGGGTCTCCCCGGCAACCGGCGTCCGGGGCACCCGCATGGTGAGCCCGGCGCCGTAGCTGCCTACCACTGCAATCTTCATGCTGGCCTCTTGTTCATGGACAACCATGTACAACTTGCGGGCGACGCTACGTCGGCCGACCGCAAGGTGTCAACAGTTGTGGCTCACCCGCCGGTAACGATCCCGAAACCTGAACTGCTCGCTGACCAGCAATTACGCCCCGGATGTCCGGGTCGCATGCGTTCCCCGTGGTGCTGGGGGCCAACGGCGGAGTCGGCAGGGACGCGACGAAGGGCCGACCCCGCCCGGGGTCGGCCCTTCGTGTCTCGCTCGGTCAGCTGGTGGCGCTGTAGCCGCGGGTGGCGATCCAGTTGGCGAGGTTGTCGATGCTGATCTGGTAGCTGGCGGTGTTGGGGGTGAACAACCGGCCCGGCCACCGGATCATTCCGGCCAGCGCCGCCCCGACCGATCGAGTCGTTGATCATGAAGTTATTGGCCTCGGAAAGCGCTTACCCAGGCAATAACTTCATGATCAACGC
>NZ_JCANNB010000026.1:0-93802 GCF_059553435.1 Micromonospora sp. PRAS1 | reverse complement strand
GATCAACTACTGCCGTCAACCTCATGATCAACTCGGGAGGCGGGTGGGGTGGGGGGTGGGGGTGGGTGTTAGCTGTGGGGGGTTAGGTGGGAGAGGGAGCGGGCGACCAGGTGGTTTCGGGTGGTGGGGGTTAGGCCCTCCAGGCCGAAGCCCAGGTAGACGGTGTCCCGGGTGACCACGACCGCGCCCTCCTCGAACGCCTGCTGGCTACGTGACCAGTCGTTGGCCGCCGGGTTGGAGCCGGCCGGCGGACCGGCCACCGTCCAGCCGCCCAGGTCCGCCTCGAAGGAGGTCTCCGCGACGGTCACCCCGTCAACGACCACCCGGGTGTCGTCCAGGAACACCCCGAGGTTCTGGGTGGCCCAGTCCGTCACGTAGCTGATCGAGACCTCCACCCGCTTGCCGGCGTACGCCGACAGGTCGGCGACGAACTCCTGCCAGCCGTTGGAGGTGCCGGTGGCGCCGTGCCACTCGCCTGTGGTGCCGGTCGGCGAGCAGTCCGTGCCCTGGTAGTGGGCGAGGAACGGATGGATCTGCGCCACCCAACCGGAGCCGCAGCTCTGCCCGACCTCCGGCGCGGTCAGCCCGCCGACGTCCGGCAGCGTGGTCCAGTCGTCGGTGCCCACCTCACGCGCCTCGACGATCATGAAGTCCCAGTTCGGCTCGATGTCGAAGGAGGTGAAGAAGCGCAGCTCACCGCTGCTGGCCCCGGTCAGGTCCACGGTCCGGGTCAGCCGCTTGTACGACTCGTCGGACTGCCCGCTGAACAGGTACCACCCGCCGGTGCGCGGATCGTACGGCGCCCCGCCCGGCCGGACCCAACCCGCCGGGGCGGAGCTGGCGAACTGCGGGAACTGCTCGACCGGCAGGAAACCCGAGGTGGTCAGGAACGAGGCGGTGTGGTCCTGGTTGCCGGCCGAACCCGGGGCGTTGAGCGTCGCGGCGAAGCCGGCGAAGGCCCCCGCGTCGCCACGGACCGGGTACGGGTCACCCTCCGGCGAGGTGCCGCCGTCGCTTACGTAGTTGTACGCCCCGAGCCAGTACTGCTGGAAGTCGTTGAGCAGCGGCAGGCAGGTCAGGTCCCCGGCGTCGGTGCACTCCGGTGGCGCGTCCGGTCGGTAGGCGTACGAACCGTTGGCGGCCTGGGCGTAGAGCGCGTACTTGCCGCTCACCAGCAGCTTGCCGCCCTCGTTGAGGTAGTCCCGGACGGCGAGTTCGGTGTCCAGCGCCGCCTTGGCCGCGGTGCCGGGCACCTGGCCGGGTGAGCGCAGGATGACGTCGTCGCCGGTCTCCCAGACCACCGTCCGGTAGTGCGACAGCACGCCCAGGTGGTGCGGGGCGGCGCGGCCCATCGCGTCGAAGTCGTACACGTCGCTGCTGCGCCCGGCGGCCCGCAGCGCGGCGGCGATGTCGGCGGCGTACTTCGCGGTGCCGCCCTCCTGGGCCGGACTCAGGCCGGTGACGTCCTCCACCGCCAGGATCAGCACGTCCCCACCGATGTCGTGGTGCACCCGGTAGGTGAAGCGTTCGCTTGTCACCTTGCCCCGGCCGGGTTTGTCGCCGGTGAACCAGACCTGCACCCGGTCACCCGGTCGGGCGCCGGTCACCTTGCCGCGCAGCTCGGCGTAGTAGTCGTTGTGGGTGTCGCCGTAGCGCTCGCCGCCACGCCACTCGCGGACCGTGCTGGACTTCGCCGACCTGCCGTTGATCGTGTAGTTCAGTCGCACGTTCTTCAACGACCGCCGGCTGATCGCGGCGACCTCCTGGTCCCGGCCGTACGACACGTCGAAGGAGTCGACCACGAAGTCCGGGGTGCGGTGGCCGAGCACCGAGACCGGCTCGTCCGGCCGCTGTGCCGACTTCGCCACCGAGAGCGCGAAGGGGAGGTTCTTGGCCACCTCGGCGGCGATCAGCTTCTCGTCGTCGGGGAAGGTGAAGACGCTTGCGCAGTCCTCCGGCCGCCACTTGTCGTCCGGGTCGACGGCGGACGCCGCCTGGCAGGTGGACATCTCCGGGGTGAACCCCAGCGTGCCGTACCGCACGGTGGCGTGGCTGTCGGTGTCGCCGTTCGTGGTGTACAGCTCGGCGGAGAGGTCCGGGTCGTAACCGGGGATCGCCGGGTTGGCATCGTCGCCGGCCATTGCCTCGTAGATCACGTCGTCCGGGGTCGGCGTGGACACCTGCCAGCCGACGCCGTAGAGCAGCAGTTCGGCGGCGGAGTGGTAGTTCACGAAGAACTCGAACTTGAGCCGTTTCAGGAACGCGTCGAGCGCCTTGGTCTCCGGCTCCGAGTTGGGACCGGGGCCGCGGTAGGTCTCGCTGTTCGGGTCGGGGGAGGAGCCCTCGTTGTCGTAGCCCCACCGGTAGCTGAAGTTGCGGTTCAGGTCGACCCCGTCCGCGCTGGTGAGCTGCCCGTCGCCGTCGTTGTCGCGCAGGTTCTTGCGCCACAGCCGGTTGCCCGGGGTGAAGGTGTGGTCGTAGCCGTCCGGGTTGAGCACCGGGACGAACCACAGCTCGGTGCTGTCCAGCAGCCGGGTGATCTCCCGGTCCGAGCCGTAACCGGTCAGGACGTGGTGCATCAGCCGGCGGGTCATCTCCGGTGTGATCCACTCTCGGGCGTGCTGGGCACCGGCGTAGAGCACCGCCGGTCGCTTACCGTCCTTCGTGGTCCGCGCGTTCTTGGTGACCTTGACGGCGAGGATCGGCTTGCCCTGTGCCGACCGGCCGATGGGCTGCACCTTGGCCAGCCTCGGGTAGCGCGCCGCGGTCGCGGTGAGCTCGTCGCGGATGCCGCCGGGGGCGCTGTACGAGCGGAACCCCGTCCAGCCCGTCGCGGCCTGTTCCTGCAGCACCTGCGAGGCGTCCCGGCCGCGTACCTGCTTGACCTTCAGCCGTACGCCCTGGCTCGCCAGCCGGGCCGCCTGCCGCTCGCTCAGCACGGTCTCGACCCGGGTGTTGCCGTCCTTGTCGCTGGTCGTGTCGTGCCCGAGGTCGACCCCGGCCGCGCGTAGCTGCTCCAACTGGGCCGGGTCGACCGTGCCGACGTACACCTCCAGGCCGTCCCGGCCGACCGGGTCGGCGGGTGGCCGCGCGCTCGCCGGTGCGGTAAGCGCCAGCGTGCCGACCAGAGTGACCACGCCGGCGATGGCCAGCGGTGTGCGCCTCATAGCGTCTCCTCGTGGTGAAGGAACCGGTAGGCGTGAGCTTCCCGGCGAGCCAGAGGCATGTCAATACGTCGATAATGCTCGACATTCTGGCGGATGGGCCGATGCCTCCTTCGGCCTAAATTGACGATTCATCCCGTAACGAGGGAACGCCCTCACTCGGTGAACAGGGGGTCGATCCACCCAGCCGGAGGCCTTGTCTCGATGCGCATCCTCATCACCGGCGGCGCCGGATTCATCGGCAGCAACCTGGCCCGGTCGGCGCTGGGCGACGCCGCGGTCAAGGAGGTGGCCGTCCTCGACGATCTCTCCGTCGGGCTGCGCGGCAATCTCCACGGACTCGACGTCGACCTCGTCGAGGGCTCGATCCTGGATCCGCGCGCCCTGGACCGGGCTATGGCCGGGCGGGACGCGGTCGTGCATCTGGCGGCGCTGCCGAGCGTGCCGCGTTCGCTTGACGACCCGGTCGCCTCGCATCACGCGAACGCCACCGGAACCCTCATGGTGCTCGAGGCGGCCCGCCGGCACGACGTCGGTCACGTCCTGGTCGCCTCCTCCTCCTCGGTCTACGGCGCCAACCCCGCGCTGCCGAAGCCCGAACTCACCTGGACCCGGCCGATGAGCCCCTACGCTGCAAGCAAACTCGCCGCCGAGGCGTACGCCCTGGCCCACCAGGCGTCGTTCGGCCTGCCGACGCTGGCCCTCCGGTTCTTCAACGTGTTCGGCCCCGGGCAGCGCCACGACCACGCGTACGCCGCCGTCATCCCCCGGTTCGTGCACGCGGCGCTGCACCGGCGGTCCGTGCTTGTGCACGGCGACGGCACCCAGTCCCGCGACTTCACCTACGTGGGAACGGTCTGTGCGGTGATCCTCGACGCGCTCCACCGGCGGGTGCACCACCCGCATCCGGTAAATCTCGCCTTCGGTGCCCGCGCGAGTCTGCTGCACGTGCTCGACGAACTGGCCGAGGTGCTCGGTCGGCCGATCGAGCGCGAGTTCGGTCCGTCCCGGACCGGCGATGTCCCGCACTCGCTGGCGGACGACACGCTGCTGCGTGCCCTGTTCCCAGGCGTGCTGCCGGTGGACCGCCGCGACGGGCTGCGGGCAACCGTGGAGTGGATGGCCAGCCGGCTCGACGTCGAGCGGGCCCGGTGATCCGGGCCGCGAACCATGCCGGGCCGCGAAGGCGGGCGCTCAGGGTGGACATCGCGACCGCCGTACTCACCAAGGGCGCGGGCCTCGCGACTTCGTTGGTGATCACTCCGGTCTGCTTCGGATATCTGGGCGACCAGCGGTACGGCCTGTGGATGGCCATCACGTCGCTCACCGGCATGGCTTGGTTCGCCGATCTGGGCCTGGGCAACGGGTTGCTCACCCGGCTCAGTCAACTTGGCGCGGACGCGCGACAGCGGGCCCGGGAGATCTCCGGCGCGTACGCGACGCTTGGCAGCCTCGCGGTGGCGATGCTTGTCGTGCTCTTCATGGTCAACTCCACGGTGCCCTGGGCCGGCCTGTTCGGCGTCACCGATCCGGCGGTCGCCGGGGAAGCGTCGCTGCTGGCCCTGCTCTGCTTCGGCGCCTTCGCGGTAAACGTCCCGCTCTCGCTGATCCACCGGGTCCAGTACGCCAGTGGCCAGGCCACCCAGACCAACAGCTGGCAGGCGGCCGGAGCCGCGCTCTCCATGGTGGCCGTCCTCGTGGCCACCGGCACCGGCCAGGCCCCGTTGACGGTGATCGCCTGCGCGGTCCTGGCGGTGCCGCTGACGAACCTGGTCAACACCCTGGTCTACTTCGGTTTCCAGGAACCGGCGGTGCGACCGGGGCTGAAAATGGTGCACCGGAGCACGGCGACCGGGCTGCTCCGGCTCGGCCTGCGGTTCTTCGCGGTGACGTCGCTCGCGACGATCGCCCGCAACCTGGACAACCCCATCGGCGCGTACCTCCTCGGGCCGGCCGTCGTCGCGCACTACGCCGTCGTCGGCAAGCTCTTCGGCGTCATCACGGTTTTCGTCGGCCTGGTCGGGCTGACCGTCTGGCCGGCGTACGGCGCGGCGCTGGCAGCGGGCCAGGTGGAGTGGACCCGCCGAACCACCCGCCGGCTGATGCTGCTGAGCGGGGCGACCGTGGGGGTGCTCGGAGTGGGCGTCACCGCCTTCGGCCACCGGCTGCTCGCGCTCTGGGTCGGCGAGCTGGACACCTCGGTGGTGCCGGTCGCCGTGCTCGCCTGGCTCGCGCTCTGGGTCTTCCTGACGACCGTCACCCTGCCGATGATCCTGGTGCAGAACAGCATCGGGCTGCTCGGACCCCAGTTCCTGGGCTGGGCCGCCTTCCTGCTGCTCGCGGTCGCACTCAAGTTCTGGGGGCTGCGCACCTTCGGACTGGTCGCGCTGCCCGCCACGAGTTGTGTCGCCTACGTGGTCACCGTGCTGCCGGCGGCAGTCGTGGGCTATCGAAGTGCGCTGAACCGCTCCCGCCCGGATCCGCAGCCCGCCGAACGCGGGTCCGACGACCCCCGACCGGCGCAACCGGTCGGCGACGGGACCGCCCTGACTCGATAGCCCCTGGGAGCTCAGAGATGAACGGAACGCAGATCGCTATCGATGCCGCCGGCTGTCTGCATGGCGGTGCGGGACGGTTGAAGGTCGAACTCGACGCCTTCCTGGCCGAGCGTCGGCTGCCGGTACGCGTGATCGGGCAGGGGCGACACCTGACTCCGACCTGGCTGCTGCTCCGCGACGCACACGCCGGTCCGGCACCGGTGACGGTCGCGCTCAACAACGTCGCGTTCGCCTGGCGTGGGGCCGAGCGTCGGGTGCTGGTGCACAACGCCCTGCACTTCCTGGCCCCCGACGAGCAGCGGACGCTGCGCCTGCGGCCCCGGTTCCGGGCGACGATTCCCGTGGTCCGGCGGATGCTGCCGCAGGCCGACATGATCGTCGTACCCTGCTCGGCGATGGCGGAGCGGGTCGCCGCCCAGGTGCCGGCGGTACGCGACAGGCTGCTGGTTCTCGGCAATCCCGTCACTCCGGTCGGTCCGCGCATCCCGACCGAGGAGGCGTCGATTCTGGTCCCGGTCGTGCCGTCGCACTACAAGAACGTGCTGCGCGAGTTGCGGGTGCTGCTCGCCGCGCTCGACCGGCGCGCGTTACCGCTGCGGGTGCGAATTACCGCGTACGCCCACGAACTGCCCGCTGACCTGGTGGGCCAGCCGCGGCTCGACCTGTTGGGCCGGTTGCCGCACCACGAACTCGCCGAGCACTGGCGACGGGCGACGGCCGTCTTCTTCCCGTGCGTGTTGGAGTCCTTCGGATACGCGCTGGCGGAGGCCCGGGTGTACGGGTTGCCGGTGCTGGCGCCGGAGACGGACCAGAGCCGTGAGGTCGCGGGCGGCGCCCTCGTGCCGTACCGCCTCGCCGACATCGACAGCCTCGCCGACGCGCTCGACGGGCTGGGGCGGCACGTGGTTCCCGAGCCAGACGCGTTCGAACGCGGCGCCTACTTCAGCCGACTGCTCGGGCTGGCCCCGGCCGCTGCCGGGGAAGCCGCAGCGAGCGCGCCGTCGGGGCCGGCCCGGTGACCGAACGAGGAGGAACAATGTCCGATCCCCACCAGCAGCCGCACGTCACCACGGCCACCCGAGGGCACCGATCCGCGATCCGCGTGGTGCGGGTCACCGGCCTGCTGAACTTCGGTGGCACCGAGTTGCGTACCGCCGACCTGCTGCCCCGGCTGGCGGCCGCCGGCATCGTGGTCGACCTCGTCACCCTCAGCACGCAGATCGGTCCCGGCCCGCTCGCCGCCGCGGTCCGCCGCCACGGCGGCACGGTGTACCCGATTCCCCTGGACCGGCGGTTCCCCGATCGCTTCCTGCGGCTGCTCCGGCGACTACGCCCGCACGCCGTGCACGCCGACCTCAACAACTTCTCCGGGGTGCCGCTCACCCTCGCGGCCCTCGCTGGCGTGCCGACCAGGGTGGCCCACTTCCGGGGCGACGACAACGGGCGACGCTCGCGCCGCCGACAGGTGCAGCGGGCGATCTTCCGTCGACTGCTCGACAGATCGGCGACGGATGTGCTGGGAGTTTCACCGAGCGCGCTGACCTGTGGGTATTCCCCGTCCTGGTCGGGCGATCCGCGGTGTCGGGTGGTCCTCAACGGGCTCGACCTCGATCGCCTGCTCAGCCCGTCCGATCTCGACCTGCGCGCGGCGATCGGTGCCGGGCCCGGCGCGGTCGTCTGCCTCACCGTGGGGCGGGCCTCCCCGGAGAAGAGGCGGAGTTTCCTACCGGCGGTGATCGCCGCCCTGCACGACGCCGGCGTCGACGCGCACGCCGTACTGGTGGGGCCACAGGAGCCGGGCGACGACGCCCGCGTCCGGGCCGAGGCGGACTCGTGTGGGGTGAGCCAGCGGGTCCACCTGCTCGGCCCGCGTGACGACGTCGGTGGGCTACTGCGTCAGGCGGACGTCGCGCTCACCCCGTCGACCCTGGAGGGCCTGCCCGGCTCCGTACTGGAGGCGGTGGCCGTCGGTACGCCGGTGGTCTCGACGGACCTGCCCGGGGTGCGGTTCATCGCCGACCGGCTGCCCGGCGTCACGCTCATCGACAAAGAGGCGACCGGGCAGGAGTGGGCGACGGCAGTCCGTGCCGCACTCGGCGGCCCGACCGCCAACGACCGGGCCGAAGCGGTCGCCCGGTTCGAACGAAGTGTGTTCTCCCTGGACGCCGCGGTGGCCGAGCACCTCACGATGTACCGCCGGACCGTCAACCCCGGGAGCGGACAGCCAGGAACTCGTCGATCGCCGAGAGCACGGCGGTGATCTGGCGCTCGCTCAGGGAACTGCCGCTGGGCAGCGTCAGACCGTCGGCGAAGAGCCCTTCGGCCGCCCCGGTGAGCAGGCTCTCGGCGTCGGCGTACGCCGGTTGCAGGTGCATCGGTTTCCACATCGGCCGCGTCTCGATGTCCCGCGTGGCCAGGTGGGCACCGAGTTCGGCCGCCGTCCAGCCTGCCTGTCGCCGGTCGACCCGGATGACGGTGAGCCAGCAGTTCGAGTCGGCGTCCCCGGCACCCACCAGGCTCACCCCGGCCACCGGGGCGAACAGCTTCGCGTACCGGTCGCGCACCTGCCGTCGGCGGTCGATCATCCCGTCCAGCCGGACCAGCTGCGCGCGACCCAGCGCGGCGAGCAGGTTGCACGACCGGTAGTTGTAGCCGGTCTCCCGGTGCTCGTAGTGGGCCACCGGCTCACGGGCCTGAGCGGACAGGTGCCGGGCCCGGGCGAGCAGGGCCATGTCGTCGCCGACGAGCATCCCGCCGACCGAAGTGGTCATGACCTTGTTCCAGTTGAACGAGAAGGCGCCGACCCGTCCGAAGGACCCTGCGGCGCGACCGCAGTGCCGGGCGCCGAGCGCCTCGGCGGCATCCTCGACGATCGGCACGTCGGCGGCGGCGCAGATCGGCAACAACGCCGTGTAGTCGGCGCAACTGCCGAAGAGGTCGACCGGGATCACCGCACCGATCCGCTCACCGCGCGCACGCAGTCGGTTCAGCAACTCGGCGACCAGTCCGACATCGATGTTGCCCGTCTGCGGGTCGCAGTCGACGAAGATTGGCCGCGCGCCGGTGTAGCGGACCGCGTTGGCGGTGGCCACGAAGGTCACGGTCGGCACCAGCACCACCTGTCCCGGACCGACGCCCAGCCCGAGCAGGGCCAGATGCAGCGCGGCGGTGCCCGAGCTGACCGCCACCGCGCCGCGGGTGCCCACCCTGGCCGCGATCTCCTGCTCGAAGGCGTCGATATCCGGCCCGAACGGCAGAATGCTGCCGGAGCGCAGCGCCGTGATGAGGTATGACTCCTCCAGCGGCCCGAGGTCCGGCATGGACAGGTAGATGGTGTCGCTCATCGCTGACTCCCGAGAAACTCCGGCGCGGTCGGGTGACCCTCGGCGGTGATGCCCTTGCGAAGCAGCGTCGCGCCGATGGTGGCCACCAGGATCGACAGGTCGAGGCGGAAGGTCTGGCGGTCCACGTACTCGACGTCGAGCGCGAGCCGGTCGTCCCAGGTGAGGCGGTTGCGTCCGCGTACCTGTGCCAGGCCGGTGACGCCCGGCCGGACGTCGTGCCGCCGGGCCTGCTCCGGGGAGTACCGGTCGAGGTACTGCGGCAGCAGCGGTCGCGGCCCGACGAGACTCATCTCGCCGCGTAGCACGTTCCAGAGCGTGGGCAGCTCGTCCAGGCTGGTGGAGCGCAGCCACCTGCCGAAGGGGGTGAGGCGGTCACCGTCGCTGACCAGACCGCCGCGCGGCTCGCGCATGGTGCGGAACTTGACCAACTCGAACGGGCGCTCGTCCAGGCCGATGCGGCACTGTCGGAACAGCACCGGTCGACCCAGCGCCACCCGGACCGCCACCGCCACCACCGCCATCAGCGGTGCGGTGAGCAGCAGCAGCAAGGACCCGAGGAGTACGTCGAAGATCCGCTTGACCGGATCGTCCGGGCGGGTGGGGCGGGGCGGGTGGATGGGCGCAGCCATCGAGGATACGGGCACCTGCCTGACCTCCATCAAACTCAAAACGTCGCAAACCGCTCAAAATGTTGTATCAGGCTCATTCACCTCGATGGGGCGAAATGGCGACAGTAGGGCTCACCCTTGAGTAACAACCCGCAGAGGGCCGTCAAGGTCACTGGGCCTCGGCGTGCCGCCATCCGCCGGGGCCATTGCCGGTCTCGGCTCAGGGCGGAGCTGTGGCGGTCCCGGGATCAGCGGGCGCTGTCGCCGGCGTCGAGGCGTTGTTGCAGCAGGGTGCGCAGGGGAATGGAGTCACCGTCCCGGCCACCCGCGCCCACGATCAGGGGCGCGGGGCTGGGCTGGGGGTCGGCGCCGAGTAGCCGGGCGCGCAGCGTGCGCGGCACGACGAGCAGGTGGAATCGGCCCGACGCGTCAACCGCCCGGCTCCGCGCCCGATCGATGTACCAACCGCGCAGACCAGTCCGGTAACGGGCCCGCCCGTCGTAGGAGCGGGCGACGAGTCGGGTGGTGGCCAGCCCTCGCCGGCGCGCCTCGGTGACGAAGGCGCTGACCAGCGCTGCCGCCTCGGTCTGTTCGGCCAGCCGCCGCTGCTCGTCGGCAGCCGCGTGCGCCCGCACCGCGCGCTGTCGCGCCGCCTGCCAGTCCGCACCGTCGTCGCCGACCACGGACCAGACGGTACGCCCACCCGCGCCGGTGGCGGCGTGGTGGGCCCTAAGACCAGGAGGACGGGGCTGAGTGCGGTCCGGCCGCGCCGGCCGTGGCTGGCGTAGCGGGCGCTTCTCCATCGGGGGCGCGGATGGTCGTGAGCACCGCCGCGACGATCGGCCAGAAAAGGTACGGGAAGATCAGACCCGTGGCGAACATTGCCGACTCGCTCAACTGGATCACCAGGCATGCGGCGATGAGCCAGAGGAATCCTGGGTTGGCTCCCTCCATCGGGGCGTACCACAGTGCCCGCAACGCGGCGAACACCAGCAGGACGAGAGGGACGAGACCAGCTATCCCTGTTTCCAGCAGCCACTGGAGATAGCTGTTGTGCACCATGCCGACTCTGATGTTGAAGAACCCGGCCTGGAGGTTCTGCTCGAACAGTTGCGGCCCGGCGGCGTACCCGTATCCGAAGGCCGGACGGGTCTGCCACAGGTGGATCGTGGCCTGCCACGTTTCCAGACGACCGTTTGAGACATCGCCACTGCCCGGCTCGCTGAAGCGTCGGGCGAAGTCTTGGACCCAGGCTGCATTGATGACCAGGGAGACCGCGTTGAACAGCTGGCCTACTGCGAACGCGGCGGCCGCCACCGTGACCACGCGTGCCAGCGTCCTGCCCCCGTGACGTAGCACGATCCAGAGCGCGCCGACCAGCACCGCGACAAGGGCGGTGCGGGACTGGGAGAGCACGAGGGCGATGACCGCCGGCACGAGGCCCAGCAGGTGTAGCCGATTGCGGGAGTGCCGGTAGACCGCCCACCCCAGTGGGATCGTCAACGAACAGATGAGGCCGAGCATGTTGGCGTTGCCGTAGAGACCTTGGAAACGTTGGTCGTAGGGGTTCGTGTTGCCGGAGTTGACGAGACCGTAGCCGAGACTCAGCACGAGGGACGCGCTGAGCATCACGTACACCACTGCCAGGTCCCGGAGCATTACGGCTCTGTCGGCCCACCGGCCTACGACCAGAACGTGCACCAGCGCGGCCAACAGCATCAGCGCGATGCCCTGTTGGAGCGTGTGCAGGACGTCGAGCGACCACAGGCTGCTGAGCGTGGCGAGGCCGGCGGCCGTGTAGAGGGCGATGACGAACAGCTGGGTGTACCGGTCGAGCCGTACGCTCCGACGGCCCGTGGCGACGTGAGCCCAGCAGATCAGGCCAGCGATGGCAAGGTACCGAGGGTAGAAGGTCAGCTGCGCCAGTGCTGGCAGGTCGGACGCGGAGGCCAGCAGAAGGAACATCGCCATGGCCAGGAGCCGCTGCCAGCCGTCGAGCCGGCGGAGGAGACAGAGCAGAATGATCGTCGCCGCCGCTGTGCCGATGGCGATTTCGGGGTTGTCGATGGCGAGCACGGTCGTTGCTGCCGTCAGGAGGATGCCGCCAGCGACAAGGGCGGCGCCCGGCCAGTCGTACATCCGGCGGGCACCGGTCGAAATTATCTCGCCAAGATCCTCGTCTGACCGCCGCAACCCGGTGCCTCTCTGGCGTAAGTGATCCATATCAACATGTCAACCTAAAGGGCTTACTGTCGGATTTGGCCTTAGGGCGAGATTACTGCTCATTGCCCGTGCGGTGCGGGATCGCTTCAAGAGGTGTTGTTGTCCCGTTCCCGTATAAACCGGGCATATAGGATAGTTGCACCTGCTTGCCGTTCCGAGGATCTCTTCGGCGAGAGCTGTCCAGAGTTCAGTAGGGGAGAGGTCCACCGAGTGAAGGAGCCACCGGTCTACGTCCGGCGGGCTGTGGCGTCGCCGGGGTCCCGGACCCTGACCTGGCTTCCGCTACTGCTGGCTCTGCTCTGGTTGCTCGGCACCTTCGGCGCGTTCTGGCTCACCGAGATGTCTCGTAAGGTCGACAACCCCGGCCAGCTCTGCGTCTTCGTGTTCGGGGCGACGGCCTTGTTCGCTGGCGGCTACGCACTCAAGATGGGGCAGCGCCGGCCGACACCGATTGCTGCGGTCCACATCGCCACTCGCGTCCGGACCGCGCGTCGGGTGGTTCTCGCCAGCGCGGTTTACTACACGGTGTCGAGCCTTTCGCGACTTACCGAGTTCGGCGCGACCGGCATACAGAGCGTCTGGCAGAGTGTCCAGGATCCCGCGACGGGCTACCAGAACAAGATCGAGGTGTTCCAGCAGGGGCACATCAGCACGAACCCGTGGCTCAACCTACTTCTCTTCCCGCTCGGCGTGCTCAGCACGGCACTCGTGCCGCTGCTGGTCGTGCACTGGCGTGACCTTTCGATCTGGCTGCGGTTTGCCGGCCTGACCGGTACCGCGCTGCACCTGGCGTTCTATCTCTTCATCGGCACCATGAAAGGGCTCGCCGACGTGGCGATCATGCTGGTCGGAGGTGCCCTGGTCGCCGTGGCCGCGGCACCACGCCGGCGGCGAGCCCTGCTACGGCGGCATGCGGCCATGATGATCGTCGGAGCGATCGCTGTGGCGAGCGTCTACATGACCTACATGCACGGCGAACGGGCGGCGGGTGACTTCGGGGGCTCGGACAGCCTGGTGCAGGTGAACTCCTCGGTCGAACAGGTGGTGGGTAGCACCGTGGCCGAGGGACTCGACGACTTGATCGCCTATCCGACGCACGGCTACCTCGGACTCTCGTACAACCTGCAACTGCCGTTCGTGTGGTCCTACGGTCTCGGTAGTGCGCCGGCGGCGGCGCTCTTCGTCGAGGCGTTCGGTGCCGACCTGACCGAACACCCGCCCTACCCCTACCGGACGGAGTCCGAAAAGGGATGGCCGGCCGACATGTACTGGGCCACCATCTACCCCTGGCTCGCCTCGGACCTCACCTTCCCGGGCGCGGCGTTCTTCATGGGACTGCTCGGCTGGCTCTTCGCGGCCTCGTGGCGTGCGGCGACCGCTGCTCGCCGTCTGGTACCAACGCTGATCTTCGCCCAACTCTGCGTGCTCATCGTGTATGTGCCGGCCAACAACCAGCTCGGCCTGACGATGGAGTCCATCATCGGGATGATCACGCTGCTGCTGCTCTACGCGGGCCAGTCATTTGCCGAATCCGCACGAGCACATGCGGTGGTCAGACCGATTGGCTCGGGACCGACGGCTGGCTGAGTTCGGCCTCGCTGATCCGGCCCCGGTCGAGCACCACCCGGATGCCACACCGTTGCACGGTGCTCAACCGGTGCGCGATGACGAAGACGGTGGTCTTGCCGTACAGCTTCTCGATGGTCTCGACGATCTGCCGCTCCGCCTCGATGTCGAGGGCTGCCGTCGCCTCGTCCAGGACGAGCACGTCTGGCTGCCGGTACAGCGCCCGGGCGATGCCGATGCGTTGCCGCTGACCGCCGGAGAGCCGTACGCCGTGCTCGCCGAGCATGTGGTCGAAGCCGCCCGGCATGGCCAACACGGTGTCCAGCAGTTGTGCCTGCGTGATGGCGCGCTCGACCGCAGCGTCGTCGATCTCTTCGTCGTCCAGACCCAGTGCCACGTTCCGGCGTACCGTGTCGTCGATGATCACGGTGTCCTGCGGGACGTAGCCGATGTGCTCGCGCCAGCCGGGGACCAGCTCCGGGGTGATCCGCACGCCGTCGACGTAGAGCCCGCCCTCGCTGGGTTGCAGTAGTCCCAGCAGAACATCCACAAGCGTGGTCTTACCTGATCCGGACGGACCGACGATGCCGACCGAGTCGCCGGCCTCGATGGTCAGGTCGATTGACCTCAGGGCCGGGGTGTTCGCCCGCGGATACCGGTAGGAGAGGTCACGGAACTCGATGCTTCGCGCGAACCGTACCGGTCGCGGGGTCTCGTGCGCCGCGCCGGAGCGCGCGATGTCGTTGCTCGCCTCGACCAGATCCTTCTCCACCTGGTCCAGGCTGCCGATGCCGATCCGCACTTCGTTGAGCATCGTGGCGAGGCGCTGCACCGACGGCAGGAGCCGCATCGACCCGATGAGGATGACACCGACGGAGGCCAGCACCTGGTTCTCCCCACCGAGGATCGCGGCGCCGCTGATCGCCGCCATCACGATCAGCACCATGGCTTCCAGGTAGTACCGCGAGACGGTGGAGAGGAAGAAGACGCCGCGGGTCGCTTGGGCGTGCTCGCTGCGTGCCATCTCGAACCTACGTGCCACGGTGTCGCGTCGACCCAGCGTTGTCAGGATCTTCACCGCGCGCAGGCCCTCCTGGGAGATGCGTTGGTTGCGTGCCATCAGCCGCTCGTCGTCGATGCCGATGCGTCGTGCCGCCCGGCGCACCAGGAACAGGTAGATCGCCATCGCACCACCGAGCGCAACGATCGACACGAGCGCCGGAACCGGTTCGATGACCACGAGCGTCGCGGCCAGTCCGATGATCAGGAATGCGTCGATGACAATCGTCGTGCCGGCGTGCAGCACGCGCATCGTGAACAGCCGCGATGAATTGATGACCGTACGCATCAGGTCGGCTGAGTGGTGTTCGAGGTGGAACTCGTAGCTGGTGCCCATGAACGTGCGGAACAACCGCGCGGACAGGGCCGCCTCGGAGCGGGCCAGCAGCCCCGACTGCCACCAGGCGAGCGCGGAGGCCGCGATCCCACGAGCGACGAGCAGACCGATGCTGATGCCCCCCACGACGGCCACGAAGTCGGTGAGTTCCTGTGCTCGGGTCAGGTCACGAGCCAACCCCACCAGGCTGTCGGGTCCCGCCTCCGGCAACTGTGCGGGAGCCGCGAAGACCTGTACGACCGCGGCCAGCGCCACGAAGCCGGCCATCTCGAGCAGGGTTATCGCGAGCGCGACCGGAATGGTCATGGCCAGTCCGAGGCGGGTGGGGGGATCGAGCAACCGGGTGACCCGGCGCAGAGTGCTCAGCATGGCGTGCCGTTCAGGGTGCGTTGGGTTGCGGTTTTGAGGGTGGTGGCGAATCGGGTGGCGACGTTTTGTTGGGTGTGGTGTTGGTGGGCGTAGGTGGTGGCGTTGTGGGCGAGGTGGTGTCGGAGTTGGGGGTTGTGGCAGAGGGTGGTGAGTTGGTGGAGGAGGGTGGTGGGGGTGTCGGCGGTGAGGCCGGCGTTGGCGGTGCGGATGTGGTTCATGGAGGCGAGGTTTGTGGGTCCGTAGCCGAGGATGGGGCGTGCGGCGGCGAGGTATTGGGGGATTTTTGTGGAGACGGAGTAGTGGGTGTAGCGGCGGATGTCGGGGTTGGAGGATTCGACGTGGATGAGGATGGTGGAGTTTTGTAGTGCGGTGGGGACTTGGTGGGTTTCCAGGGGTGGTCCGAGGTGGGTGTGGGGTAGGTCGGTGAGGTGTTTTCCGTAGCGGTTGAGGTCGTCGGTGGGGGTGTGGATGGTGAGTTGGGCGGGTTGGCCGTTGGTGGTGATGGTGTGTAGTGCGGTGGCGATGTCGCGTAGTGGTTCCCAGCGGTTGAGGTGGAGGGCGCCGACGTAGGTGAGTTGGATGGTGGGTGGTTGGTGGGTGGGGTGGTGGGGTGTGTGGAAGTAGGTGTTGTCGACGCAGTTTGCGAAGACGTGGAAGGGGATGTGGTAGCGGCGGGTGTATTCGTCGGCCATGGGTTGGCTGATGACCATGCCGAGTGGGGCGTGGTGGATGAGTCGGTCGATGGTGTGGTGGACGACGCGGTCGGCGAGGCCGAGGAGTTGGCCGTTGGCGTAGAGGGTGGCGGGCCAGTCGTCGGTGAAGTGGGGTACGACGGGCACGCCAGCGGCGCGGGCGACCTCAGCCGTTATTCTGGTGAGTCGGACGTTGCCGAGCATGGAATAGACGACGTCCGGCCGGAACTGGCGGACCCACTCCATCAACGCCGGGGTGATGTTGATCGGACTGAGGCCGGCGGTGGTCCGGATCTGGGAGTACAACTTGCTCAGAACGGGCCGACGTCCGGCCGCGCTCTCCATGGTGGCCATGGCCCGACTCTGCTGCACCGGCGAGTGGCCGTTCCAGCCCAGCATCCGCATGGCGTAGTGCTGGACGGCTGGATAGTGGTCGAACGACGGATAGCTGAAGTAGTTCTCGCACACGTCTGTAGCCGGTGTGTCGGTGGCGGTGTAGATCTGCCCGAGGCGGGCTTTCGGCCAGCCGGAGAAGAGATTGGACAGCGTCAGGGCCGTCCCGGTGCCGTGGCTGAAGGGCGCGTGACCCACCACCAGCACTCGCGGAAAATCCTCGTCTGAACGCATCAACGCGTGTTCCTTTCTGGCATGACCCGCGCCGCCGGCCATGTGCCGGGTCGCCGATGTCGAACAGGGGCGGCAAATTCCGGGCGCTGCATCACGGACAGCAGGCCGAGCAGCAGGAACACCCCTTTTGCCGTCTCCCAGTGCCCGGTCAGCCAGATCGGCAGCATCGTGATCATCAGGAGACCTGCCAATCGCTGGTTCGATGGCGTGGATCGTGCGGCCGGAATGATGGCGGCCGTGGCGAAGACGGCGGCGTACAGCAGTATTCCGATCAGGCCAAGATCGTTGCCCAGGGTCAGGAACAGGGTGTGCGGGCCGACTTCGTGCAGTGCCGGGAAGCCGGCCGCGCCGATGCCGATGATCGGTGCCGCCAACCAACTGGCCAGTGCCGCCGGCCAGATGTCGAGTCGTCCGGAGAGGCTGCCCGTCTCGCGTCCGAAGACGCTGTCGAGCCAGAGCAGCGCATCGGTGTCGAAGAGGCCCAGGGGCACCAGCACGAGTAGCGCGGGGGTGGCGATGCTGACCAGGAGATACATCCGGCGTGGTGCGATGAGGCTCAACGGGAGGTAGAGCGCTGCGAGGATCAGCGAGATGGTTGCTCCCTTGGTGCCGTTGAGTATCACGCCGTAGGCGAGCAACGGAAGGCAGGCGAGCAGGCAGAGGCGCAGGACGAGTGCCTGGCCACGGAGCGCGATGAGGGTGATCGCGATGAGGGTGGCCGTGACAAAAATGTACGCCGTGTAGTTGTAGTCGACGGCCTCGATGTTTTCGGTGTTGTCGACACTGAAGCGAACCGAGTAGTCGAAGGTGCTGGCCCGGACCGCATTGACCGCGGAGGACGCCTGCTCCATCACGGTGCGTGCCGTCATGACCGCGCCCACGAGAAAGGCGCAGCCGACCGCGATGAGCTGGCGCCTGGTGGTGACGACATGCCGTACCGCGAGGAAGATCAAGCAGGCCGCCGCGTACTGAACGGACGATGTCAAGGTGTATGCGGCGTCTACTGTCCAGAAGCGGGTGGCGAGCGCCCAGGCGCCGGTGAGGATGGCGAAGATCTCCGGTGAGTCGAAGCGCGGAATTCCCTTCAGCGCGATCGCGACGATCGCAGCCGGACCCGCGTAGACCAAGGACCATTCGGGCGACCAGCCAGCGAAGAACGCGACGACACACAGTACGGCGACGCCCAGCCAACCAGTGGTCGACCACGAGGCTCGGTGCGACGGCGATGGCAACTGCTGAGGAGGATTACCACGTCTCGCTCGAAGGCGTGCGGTCGGGGCCATTCCTTGCATATGTTTCCCGTCCGGTTTCGGAACTCGTTCACTGTGCGGCGTGGCGGGTAGCCCGCCCAGACCACCGCGGCGGTCATTCACGTTGATTATTGCCAGCGGTGCAGGAATGCCCCGAGCGGTTCCGCGTAGCCTCGGTAATCGAACGATTCGAGAGCTTGACTCCGTGCGGCCTGGCGCATGAACCTTCGTTGGGTACTGCTCAATCGTGCTGCCGCATGAATCGCTTCGGTGACCTCATCCAGGGTGTGGTTTCGACAAACCAGACCCTCGACGTTGTGGTGCAGGTAGTTGCCCATGTCGCCGGTGAGGTTGGCGATCACCGGTACGCCGTTGGCGAGGCTTTCGCAGAACTTGGTGGAGAAGCCCGCCGTCATGGCCCGTTCCGGCCGGCGAATGAGCACGCTGAAGTCCGCCGCTTGTAGAGCTGCCGCGACCTCGGGTTGCGGCAGGCGGCCGAAGCATCGGACTCCGGCCGGCAATGGTCGACCATCGAGCAGGCGGTGTATCTGGTCCGGCACCGGCCCGTAGACGCGCAGCTCGATGCGGGTGCCGTCGTGTTCGACCCGGCGTACCGCCTCGATGACGGTGGCCAGCAGGTCCTTGGTGTTCCGGATCGGGTGACCGGCGTAGGCGAGGACGAGGTCGGCCGGGTCATCGGCCTTCTGCCTGGACTCCACCTCGAGGTTCTTGACGTCGAGAGTGGGTGGGAGTCGCAGGACGGGTTTGCCGGTGGCGCGGCGGTAGTGATCCTCCAGATAGGAGCTGATCGCAATTATGCCGTCACAGCGGGGGTAGTAGTAGTGCATGGCCAGTTTCATGCTTGCGTGCAGTGGGCCGAAATAGCCGCCGCGTACGGAGCGTCCGCTGAACCAGTCGACGACATCCACGATCAGTGGTACGCGGTTTTCTCGGCACCAACGCTGAAGGTGGAACATGTACTGGGCCTGGCCGCCGTTCACCAGCACGTGTGTCGGTCTGGTCGGCTGAGCGTCCAGCCAGTGGACCGTCCGCTTACCCCAATGCACCAGCATCTGCACCGAACTGGCGATCAGCCCCGCTCCCGGCGGCGGTGCCTCGCCGAGGCCGACGTACGAGACCGAGCCCGGTCCGTCCAGCCCCGGCAGCGGAGTCAGGACGCGCGGCTCGGGGCTGCCACTGGCGACGACCACGTGGTAACCGGCGGTGGCCAGGGAGGCCACCAGACCATGGACCCGTCGCGATCCCGCCTGACCCCACGGGAAGAGGAACGGACCTACGCAGGCTACCCACTGCGACCGGCGTTTCATGCCGTTACCTCTGTCTTCCCCTGGGTCGGATAGTGGGGTGCGGGCGGGTGGGCTGGCTTCTGGGTTGCGGTTTTGAGGGTGGTGGCGAATCGGGTGGCGACGTTTTGTTGGGTGTGGTGTTGGTGGGCGTAGGTGGTGCCGTTGTGGGCGAGGTGGTGTCGGAGTTGGGGGTTGTGGCAGAGGGTGGTGAGTTGGTGGAGGAGGGTGGTGGGGGTGTCGGCGGTGAGGCCGGCGTTTGCGGTGCGGATGTGGTTCATGGAGGCGAGGTTTGTGGGTCCGTAGCCGAGGATGGGGCGTGCGGCGGCGAGGTATTGGGGGATTTTTGTGGAGACGGAGTAGTGGGTGTAGCGGCGGATGTCGGGGTTGGAGGATTCGACGTGGATGAGGATGGTGGAGTTTTGTAGTGCGGTGGGGACTTGGTGGGTTTCCAGGGGTGGTCCGAGGTGGGTGTGGGGTAGGTCGGTGAGGTGTTTTCCGTAGCGGTTGAGGTCGTCGGTGGGGGTGTGGATGGTGAGTTGGGCGGGTTGGCCGTTGGTGGTGATGGTGTGTAGTGCGGTGGCGATGTCGCGTAGTGGTTCCCAGCGGTTGAGGTGGAGGGCGCCGACGTAGGTGAGTTGGATGGTGGGTGGTTGGTGGGTGGGGTGGTGGGGTGTGTGGAAGTAGGTGTTGTCGACGCAGTTTGCGAAGACGTGGAAGGGGATGTGGTAGCGGCGGGTGTATTCGTCGGCCATGGGTTGGCTGATGACCATGCCGAGTGGGGCGTGGTGGATGAGTCGGTCGATGGTGTGGCGGGCGACGCGGTCGGCGAGGCCGAGGAGTTGGCCGTTGGCGTAGAGGGTGGCGGGCCAGTCGTCGGTGAAGTGGGGTACGACGGGCACGCCAGCGGCGCGGGCGACCTCAGCCGCGAATCTGGTGAGCCGGACGCTGCCGAGCATGGAATAGACGACGTCCGGCCGGAATTGGCGGACCCACTCCATCAACGCCGGGGTGAGCTTGATCGGACTGAGGTCTGCGCTTGTCCGCAGGTGCGTGTAGATCTTGCGTAGGACGGGACGGCGGTCGGCCGCACTTTCCATCGTGGCGACGGCCCGACTCTGCCCCATCGGCGAGTGGCCGTTCCATCCCAACAGCCGCATGGGGTAGTACTGGAGAGCTGGATAGTGGTCGACCGGCGGATAGCTGAAGTAGTTCTCGCAAATCTCCGTCGTCGGCGTCCTGGTGGCGGTGTAGATCTGCCCGAGGCGGGCTTTCGGCCAGCCGGAGAAGAGATTGGACAGCGTCAGGGCCGTCCCGGTGCCGTGACTGAAGGGCGCGTGACCCACCACCAGCACTCGCGGAAAATCCTCGTCTGACATCAACCCAGGTGCCTCTCTGGCGTAGCCGCCCGCTAACGATCTGTATCAGGTTGTATCAGGGTCTATGTGCCTATGTATGGCTTTTTGTGAACGAGGCGAGCTTAGTGGGCATATGTTCTAGCATGTCCGTCTACAGGGCACTGCGGACGATCTGAGCTTCGATGGTGGATTGCCGCTCTCCGCCCGTTCTGTAGTCGTCCGGCGGCCGTCACCGTGAACGGAACCCGCTCCGAAGAGAGGATCAACCTTGACTTTTCTGCCTACTGGCCGATGCGTGCTGATCACCGGCGGTACCGGTTCATTTGGCCAGACGATGGTTCGCCGGCTGATCGAGCGCGGCGTCGGCGAGGTCCGGGTGCTCAGCCGGGACGAGGCCAAACAGGACGCGATGCGGCGGACGCTCGGCGACGAGCGGGTGCGCTACTACGTCGGCGACGTGCGCGACTACGACACCGTGCTGCGGGCGACCCGCGGCGTGGACTTCATCTTCCACGCCGCAGCGCTCAAGCAGGTCCCCTCCTGCGAGTTCTTTCCGTTGGAGGCGGTCCGGACCAACGTGCTGGGCAGCGCGAACGTGGTCGAGGCCGCCGAACGCAACGGGGTGCGCTCGATGGTCCTGCTCGGCACCGACAAGGCCGTCTATCCGGTGAACGCGATGGGGATGTCCAAGGCGTTGATGGAGAAGGTGGCCCAGGCGCACGCCCGCAACAACCCGGGCAGCGCGACCACGGTCTCCAGTGTCCGCTACGGCAACGTGATGTACAGCCGTGGATCGGTCATCCCGCTCTTCATCGAGCAGATCAAGGCCGGACGAGCGCCGACGGTCACCGACCCGTCGATGACCCGGTTCCTCATGTCGCTCGCCGACTCGGTCCAACTGGTCGAGCACGCCTTCCTGCACGCCCGGCCCGGTGACATCTTCATCCGCAAGGCCAGCGCCTGCACCGTCCGGGACCTGGCCGCCGCGCTCTGCGAACTCTTCGACGTGCCGGCCAAGATCGAGGTGATCGGCGTACGCCATGGCGAGAAGGTGCACGAGACCCTGGCCAGCCGCGAGGAACTGGTCCGAGCGGAGGACCTCGGTGACTTCTTCCGGGTGCCGGTCGACGACCGTGACCTGAACTACGCCCTCTACGTGTCCGAGGGGGACCTCGGCAACGCCGAAGGTGCGGACTTCAACTCGGCCAACGCCACCCGGCTGGACGTACCGCAGGTCAAGGAGTTGCTTGTCACGCTCCCCGAGGTGCGCGCCGAACTCGCCGCACGCGACCTGGCCCTGGCCTCATGAGGCTCGCGCTGACCGGTGCCGGTGGCTTCCTCGGTTGGCACGTACGAGTGCTGATCCGGGCCCTGGGCTGGCCGGAGCCGGTACTGCTGACCCGGGCCGACCTCGCCGAGCCGGAGATGGTGGCCGCGAAGCTGGTCGGCGTGGACCGGGTGCTGCACCTGGCCGGGGTCAATCGCGGCGATCCGGCGGAGGTCGCCGCCGGCAACGTGGAACTGGCGACGGCCTTGCTGCGGGGGCTGCGGCAGTGCTCGGTGCCACCGGCGACGCTGGCGTACGCCAACTCGGTGCAGTCCGGAAACGGCACACCGTACGGCGACTCGAAATCGGTCGCCGCCGCCACCCTCGCCGGCGCCACCGACCTGGGTACCGATCTCATCGACCTGCACCTCGCCAACCTCTACGGCGAGCACGGCCAGCCCTTCTACAACTCCGTGGTGGCGACCTTCTGCCGACTGCTCGCCGACGGTGGCGAGCCCGAGGTCCGGGAGGATCGTGAACTGGATCTGGTGCACGTCACCGATGCCGCCGCCGCTCTGGTGGGAGCCCCGCCGGGCGGCTCGTGGGACGCCACCATGCCGGCGCTGCGGATCGGGGTGCGGTCGCTTGCCGAGTTGCTCGGCGACTTCGCCGTGACCTATCGGACGGGCGAGATTCCCGCCCTGCCCGGCCGGCACCACGTCCGGCTCTTCAACAGCTACCGGTCGCACTGCTTCCCGGCGAGCTTCCCCGTTCCGCTCAACCGGCACCGCGATCAGCGGGGCGAGCTGGTGGAGGTGGTCAAGGCGCACGGTGGCGGCAGTGGCCAGACGTTCTGCTCGACCAGCCACCCGGGGGTGACCCGGGGGGAACACTTCCATCTGGCCAAGGTGGAGCGGTTCGCCGTGCTGCGCGGTACGGCCGAGATCAATCTGCGCCGGGTCGGCCACGACGAGGTGATCCGGTTCCCGGTCAGCGGGGAGGTCCCGGTTGTCGTGGACATGCCGACCATGTGGGCGCACAACATCGTCAACACCGGCGCCGAGGAGTTGCTGACCCTCTTCTGGACGAACGAGATCTTCGACCCGTCCCGGCCGGACACCTATCCGGAGCCGGTGGCGGCGGTACGTGAACCGCTGGCGGTGGGATGAGACCGGCCGGCATCGTGGGAGGACGAGAATGACGCGGGTAATGACAGTCGTCGGTACCAGGCCAGAGATCATCCGGCTCTCCCGGGTCATCCACCGGCTGGATCACACGGTGGACCATGTGCTGGTCCATACCGGGCAGAACTGGGACCCCACCCTCTCCGACGTCTTCTTCAAGGAACTGCAACTGCGGGAACCGGACCGGTTCCTCCGGGTCGACACCACCTCGCTGGGGCGGGTCCTCGGCGGGGTGCTGGTCGGCACCGAGCAGGCGCTCGACGAGGTGCGGCCCGATGCGCTGCTGGTGCTCGGCGACACCAACAGTTGCATCGCCGCGCTGATGGCCCGCCGGATGCGGGTGCCCGTCTATCACATGGAGGCCGGCAACCGCTGTTTCGACGCCAACGTGCCGGAGGAGACCAACCGTCGGCTGGTGGACCACGTCGCCGACTTCAACCTCGTCTACACCGAGCACGCCCGGCGCAACCTGCTCGCCGAAGGGCTGCACCCCAGGCGGATCCTGCACACCGGCTCGCCGATGCGCGAGGTACTGGAGCACTACCGGGAGGAGATCGCGGCCTCGGCCATCCTGCGTCAGCTCGAACTCGAACCCGGCCGGTACTTCCTGGTCAGCGCGCACCGCGAGGAGAACGTGGACCACCCGGACCGGCTCGGGCACCTGCTGGACTGCCTGGTCGCGGTCCGGCAACGGTGGGGGTACCCGGTTCTCGTCTCCACCCATCCCCGGACGCGCCAGCGGTTGGCGGCGCTCGCGCCGGGCTCGTCGCTGCTGGAGGGGATCGTCTTCCACGAGCCGTTCGGCCTGCTCGACTACGTGCACCTGGAGACGCAGGCGTACTGCACGCTCTCGGACAGCGGCACGATCAGCGAGGAGTCCGCGATCCTCGGCTTCCCGGCGGTGACGCTGCGCGAGTCGATCGAGCGGCCGGAGGCGCTGGACGTCGGCGGCATGATCATGACCGGCCTCGATCCGCAGGGCGTGATCGAGGCGATCCAGGTGACCGTGGCGCAGGTCGCCGCGGCGGGAGTGCCCTGCCCGGCTGACTACCAGGTCCCGGACACCTCCCGCCGGGTGGTCGACTTCATTCTGTCCACCGTCCGCAGGCACCACGACTGGGCCGGCATCCGACGTTGAGTGCCGGGCGTCGGGCGAGGGTGTCGTGCCCGCCTTCGACGCGGCGCTGCCGGTCACGCTCTGGCTGCCGGCGCAACCCCGGGCGGCCGGGCGACCGCATTCGATCGCCCGGCCCGCCCTTCGTTCCACCGCTATCTCCAATAAGGATCAGGTCACGTGAAGCAGGTTGTCCAGTCCGTCTCCAACGATGCGCTGGCCGTCGTCGAGGTGCCTCATCCTGTGTCGGCCGCCGTCGAGGTGCTGTGAGAACAGCCGTGGTTTTCCATGCGCTTACTGGTACATAACGTGCGTATATGGGCAAAAATAGTCATACGGTACGAAGAGATGTGGAGGTGTGCGATGAGAGGCGTGGTTGAGATACTTCGCCCGGTCGTGCGATCGTCCCGGCGAATCCGGGCGCGAATCCATGCGCGGGGACGCCTTCGCGTCGGACGCGATTTCGTCGTCGGGCCGGGCTTTCGACTTGCCCGCAGCCTGACGCTCAGCGCGGCTGATCGTGTCTCGATTGGTCCGGACTTCCGTTGCATGACCAACGCCGTGTTCGGAGACGACGTCATGGTCTCAGCGTCGGTAGCTTTCGTCGGGAACGACCACGCCTTCGACGACCCCACGCAGACGATCCACACCCAGGGCCGGTTGCCCTGCTCCACCGTGTATCTGGAAGGGGACAACCTCATCGGGTTCGGCACGATCGTCGTGGGCAACGTGCGCATCGGGCGGCGGACGATCGTCGGCGCGGGATCGCTCGTGACCAGGGACCTGCCACCGGAGACAATCTGCGTTGGCCGGCCAGCGCGGCCGATCCGCTCGCGCTTTCCGGCCCGGGATACGACGCCGGGACAGGTGCCAGACGGTTACGAGCTGACGGGACCGCTGACATGATGGACGACCGGCCGCGCGTTCTCATCGTGTACCAGCATCTGCCGCACTACCGCAGCGGAGTCTTCGCGGAACTGGAGCGCAGCCGCGACGTGGCATACGAGTTCGCGGCCGGGACGGTGTCGCGGGACGGCACGATCCCGACCATTCCGCCAACGTCCCTTCGCAGGTTCTTCCGGTTGACCAATCACTGGTTCGGACCCTTCCTGTGGCAGACGGGACTGCTCTCGGTGCTCAGGCGGGAGCACCACCACGCCGTCGTGTTTCTCGGCGATATGAAATACCTGTCGACGTGGGTGGGTGCACTGCTGTGCCGGCTGCGCGGACAGCCCGTGTTCTTCTGGACAATCGGCTGGCACCGGCCGGATGCAGGGCTGCGCATGCGAGTACGGATGGCCTTCTACCGGCTCGCCCACACTCTGCTTCTGTACGGGCACACTGCCGCGCGCATCGGCACGGGACTCGGCTTCCCGGCAGAGCGGATCACGATCATCGGTAACAGCCATGTATCGAGCATCACGGCGACTGGAACACGGGGCGAGATCGACATCGAGGATCTCGACACCCTCCTGCCCGGGGCCGACGTTGACGTCGTGACCGCCGTCGTGCGTCTCACCACGGCGAAGCGGCTCGACCTGATCGTCGCTGCGGCCGCCCATCTCGCCAGGACCGGCCGCAAGGTCGTCGTGGTCCTGGTCGGGACCGGTCCGGAGCGGGAGAACCTGCGACGCATGGCCGACGACCTCGGCGTCGACCTGCGGCTCACCGGGCCGATCTACAGAGCGGAGAAGCTGCGGTTGATCTACGAGCGCACGAGTGTGTCCGTGGTGCCGGTGTACGCCGGTCTGACGGCTGTCCAGAGCTTGAGCTACGGGCGACCAATGATCACGTCGGACGACGAGTATCACCGCGCGCCCGAATCCGAATGCATCCGCCCCGGGCAGACCGGTGGCTTTTATGTCAACGGATCGGCAGAAAGCCTTGCCGAGGTGATCGCCGAGTGGTTGGACCGCGTGCGCGCCGAGCCGGAGACGGTAGCTGACGCATGCCGGTACGAGGTCGAGACGCGCTGGACACCGAGCGCGCATGCGGCCGCGATCAACAGCGCCGTCACCGCCACCCTGACCCGACCGGAGCGTGTCTCATGAGCTCGTTCACATCTGACAAGAGTCCGATGAGGATCGCGGTCGTCAATCCATACGGCACCGGAACCACGTACAGCGGACCGGCAGTATTCCTGAACCGGCTGTTGGAACCAGTATCCCGAGAACACCACACCGCAGTGCTCTACGGCGTCCGGGACCTCCAGGACGCGGGCCTGCCGTGGGCGACGGTGTCGGTGCCGATCATGACATTTCGGCGATACACGGTGCTGGAGCAGGTGCGCTGGTCGTTCCGGGTGACGGGGTGGCTGCTGCGCCATCTTGGCCAGTACGACATGGTCCATTTTCATGGTGCTGCAGTGTTCAATCTACTGCCTGCGCTCGCCGCGATCGTGCGTCGGCGTCGCTACCTGCTCGTGGTGCTGGCCGCACGTGGCGACCTGTCGCTCTCCGCGCGATCCGGCCGCATTCCGCTTGTCCCTGCGCTGCGTCGGCTGCTGGTGTCCCGGGCAACGGTGGGCTTGGCGCTTTCCGACGACATCGCATCGGAATACGCCGCCCTCGGACTTCCGTCCCAGCGCATTGTTCCCATGCACAATCCTGTCGACACCGCTCGGTTCGCTCCGCTGGTGCCGCCCGGCGAGGACCGGCGCGCGTTGTCGCAGACGCTCGGGTTCGTCGGGAAGCTCTCCGCACGCAAGCGGCCCGACCTGGTCCTGGAAAGCCTGGCGCTGTTACGCCAGCGAGGTTTTTCCGAGGCACGGGCGATCTTCGTCGGCCCCTTCGCTGACCCTGAGTATGAGCAGTTCTTCCGCGACCGGATGAGCCGGTTGGCGGTGACGGATGCGGTCGAACTCAGGGGCTATTGCGCTGATGTGTCGACGGTCCTCGCAGCGGACGTCAGCCTGCTGGTCCTTCCATCGGAGAAGGAAGGGCTCCCTGGTGCCCTCGTCGAAGCGATGGCGTGCGGGCTTCCGGCGATCGTTACGGACGTGGGCGGCATGGGACGGACCGTCCGGGACGCGGGCTGCGGTTGGGTCGTGGCGGCGGACCCCGAGGCGATCGCTGCGGCGGTAGCGGAGTTGTGGAATGACCGAGATCGCTGGATCGAGTACTCGACCGCTGCCCAGCGGTATGCCCGGTCGCACTGCGCCATCGAAGCGGTCGTGCACACCTACCTCAGGGCATTGAGCAAGGAAGGCACGCGATGACACCGGTAGGACAGCTGCCCGATCTGAGTGGGCTGCGGTCGCTTCTGGCCGACTGGCGCGGCCACGCCGGCTACCTGGTCGAGTTCGTCGGACCACGGGCGATCCCGTTGGGGAACAACGGCGACGAGTTGCTCGGTCGGGTGTTCCGCCGGGTCCTGCGCGATCTGGGCATCACGCTGGTGCGCCGCCCAAGCGAAGCCAGCCTGCTCCTGGTCCGTCCGGGCGGCGCGCTGCTGGACCGCTACCAGGCGCCGGCATTGTTGGCCGGTCGGCTGGCCCAGCTGCCGGATCTGCCATTGATCATCTTTCCGCACTCGAGCTGGTTCGAGCGGGACGATCCGGCAACCATGTTCGCCGGTCGTCGAGCGCCCACACTGTGGATTTCACGCGAGCAACGATCACACCGCCACCTGTGCGACGCGTGGGGCGAGAGTCTGGCCCGCGCCGGAGTCACGCTTGAGCTCGACCACGACATGGTGATCAGTGGGAATTCGTACGTTGCGCAAGCGCTCGGGGACGTCACTCGGCGTGCGAATGGCGATGACGGCCTGCTCCTTGTCGCGCGACTGGGTGTCGAGGCCGGACGCATGGATGGGCCAATCGACCGCGGCACCTGGTACCGACGTATGGCCGTGCGCGGACTGCGCCGTCTGCCGCACCGGACGCTGGTTTCCATCCGACAGCGGACCACGCGTGATCGGCAGATCGCGGCGAACAGTCGGATGCTGACCACGGTGAGTTCCGAGCTTGCAACCTCACGCATGCCGATGAGTCCGTGGTGTTTCGACATCAGCGATCCATCACGGGCGAGCTTCGACGAGTTCGCACGGGCTATCTCCGGGGCCGCCGCAGCCGTCACCAACCGGCTCCACGTCGCCGTCCCCGCCGCAATCTTGGGGAAGCGCACGTTTCTTGTGGAGTCTGGCTACCACAAGGCGGGCGGAGTGTACGAGCACTCACTCCGAGATATGGAGGCCATCACGTTCATCCGGCGGACGTAGGTGACGACGACGGCAGCCGGCATCGGGATTGTTCTGCGCAGTGTGGCGCAACTCTCCGCGGGCACAGTGGTCGTACAGTCCATGGTTGCGGTCAGCCAGGTGCTGTTCGTGGTGTGGCTCTCCCCGGCACAGTTCGGGATGTGGGCGACGGCGACGGCGTCGATGGCGGTCCTGACCGGCCTGGTCAACTTCGGTGAGGTCAATGGTTACCTCGCGGGTGGCGTACGGAGCCTCGGCGAGGTGCGGCGCGCCATCTGGCGGCTGAACGCGGTTCTCACCGCTGGCGCCCTCGCCGTCGTCGGCGGCTACTGGTATTCCGGTCGCCATGACGTGGCGGTCCTGGTCGCGCTCATTGCGCTCAACCTGCCGCTTCTGGGCGAGTGCAACCTGTTGTACGCGGCCTATGTGCGGCAAGCCGAGAACGGTAGGCTCGTGCGCGCCCAGGCGATGTCTGCCGCCGCGCGAACCGCCCTGGGACTCGCCGTTGCGTGGCTGACCGAGTCGGCAATTGCGTTCGCGGCCGCGATGTTGCTCTATTCCGTCGCGATGATCGTCCTGCTGTCTCCTCGCACCCGACAGTGGCCGGAGCGAGACGGTGATCGGCTGGCGGCGGTCGGCTGGCGGGTGCGCGGCGCGTGGTCGGCGCAGGCGCTGTCCCAACTGTTGCCCACCCAGGTGGATTTCCTCGTCGTGTCGGTTGTCGCCGAGCCGTCGCTGCTGGGCGTGTACTTCTTCGCCTATCAGGTGACGGTCGGGCTCACCGCGATGGTGGCGGGGCCGCTGGTGAAGTCGGTCCTGTCGACGCTCGCGGCGCAGGACGAGCAGGCCCGTCCGGCACTCGCTGAGCGTCTGATGTCGACCGTCGCCGCCCTTGCCGGCGGAGCCGCGGCTGTGGGTGTTGGCGTGATCACCGTAGTGGGTGGGGCGTTGCCCGGTCAGTGGGAGGGCACTGCGGCAACGATCGGCCTGCTGCTCGCGTCGGTGCCGGCGAGATTCCTGTCGGTCATCAGCGATGCCGCCCAGATGGCCGCTGGTGCCTGGTGGCGCAGCGCCGGGCTGAACGCGCTCGACGCTGTCGGCACCGCCGCCGTCGCACTCACCGCCATTGCTGGCGACATCACGGTGCTCGCCGTGGCCATCGTCGGATGGAAGGTGGCATTCATGTGCGTTCGAGTATGGCGGAGCCCACTGAGTCTGCCAGCCTGGCGGCGGATCGCAGTCGCCGCACCCACGGTGCTCGTCGCCGTTGGGCTCACCCTGGCCGTGCTTGCCGGCCACCCATATCTGTGGCTCCTGACGCTCGGCGCGCTAGCCGTTTCTGGTGGTCGCCTGTTCACGCTCTGGCGGGTCCGCCGTCCCGTAGCGGTACCGGCCGGAGCGGTCGCGGCCGAATCATCTTGGAGTTGATGTCCGATGGCTTTGCCTCCGCTGACCGAACACAAGCCCCGCCAGAAGTATGCACTGGGGTGCATCGCCCTGTTCGGATTGTGTTACGCCGGTCTCGTAAAGGGGTCGCCGATCTTCGCCAGTTCACCGATTGATCTCACATTGTTCTTTGGCATAGCCGCCGGGCTCGCCGTCGGCATATATTTCCTGTGCGGGCGCGCATACGACTGGCGGGCGGTCGCGTGCGTGTTCGGGTTGTGGGCGGTCTTCGGTATCGGCGCAGCGATGAACATCGGTACAGATCGGGGTGCGTACAAGGCCGCCCTGCTGTACACACTGACGCTGCTGTGCGCCCTCGGACCATGCCTCCTCCTCGCGAGCGCCCGGCCACAGCGGCTCTGGCTGTACCTCTCGGTGGGGACCGGCCTGGCGACGGCAATCGCGGCCATCCTCCTTCGAGACGATGCTGCGTGGACGGTGTATCACCGGCTCAACGTCGAAGGGACAACAACGATCGCAACCGCGCGGGTCATTGGCGCGGCTTCGGTCGTCGCGACGATCATGATGGTCCTGACCTCCGGTCGCCGTCGGCTGTGGTGGTGTGCGATCGCCGTGTTCTGTACCGGCCTTGTCGTCATGGTGGGCAGTCGTGGTCCGCTCATCTCCTTGGCGCTGGCCGTTCTGGCGGCGCTGTTCTTCGGCAAGGCCATGCACGGCCGGCGCGTCTCCGCGTTTGCCTTGGGGACCGTCGTTGTCACTGCGTCGGCCTGGGCCGTGGTCGAGTCGTCTGTGCGCCATCCGGAGCGGATATCGCAGTTCATGGGGGGTGACGTCACTGACGTGGCCCGGGAGGGCCTGCTGCGCGAGGCACTCAGCGTGATCGGCCGGAACCCGCTAGGCCTGGGGTGGGACGGTTTCGTCGCAATCCCGGCCATCCAGTTTGTCTACGGGGGTCGGGACAGTCCGATCTATCCGCACAACTTCCTACTCGAGATCTTCGTGGAGGGTGGTTGGCTCGCTGGAGCGCTCGTGCTGGTGCTCGCGGGTTTCTCGATCAGTGGCTATGTCATGAACTCGCGAACGAGGGAATCAGCGGCGATGCTCGGCCTTGGTGCCTACTGGATCGCGGTCGCTCAGACGTCCAGCGACATCAACGGTAACCGGACGACGTGGGTCATGCTGGTGCTGGGCCTGATGTATTACTTCAAGGAACGGAACGAGCGACGGGCTGTGCGCACGGCATCCGCTGACGGGCGAGTGAGGTACCGTCAGGTCAGCCCGCCTTGACGACGTGCAGCCGGCTCCGCCGGACGAAGGTGTATCCGGTCCGGCCCGCGAAGTACTCGTCGACCGCGGTCCGGCATCCGGACCATTGGTCGTAGTCGTCAATAACGAGCCGTCCGCCTGGGACGAGTTGGGGTTCGATTTGACGCAGACACGTCATCACCGACTCGTACCAGTCGCAGTCCACGTGAGCGAAGGCCACCGGATAGGTGACGCGCAGAGAGTCCTCATACAGGCCTTGCACGAACTCCACGGAGTGGGCTTCCGCGGGCACGCCTAGTGTGCGGAAATTGTCGCTGACCTCGCCGAGCAAATTGTCGCGGTAACCGTAATAGGTGTCCCCGCCGATACCGGTTGCCTTGCCGCTCGCGATCTTCGCGTAACGTTCGTGGACGTCGTTCCCGTCCCTTTCAGCCGGAGGAGGAATCATCCCGAACGTGTCGTAGACCTTCATCGGCCGCGACGGGGCCTTTGCCTTCGCGATGACGATGGCGGAACCGCCGAGAGCTGCGCCCGCCTCGACTACGGCGCCGGGCAGGCCGCGGCGCTCCATCGCGAGCACCGCCTCAGCGAGGTCGATGAGGCCCTCGTGAGGAAGAAACGTCAACCGGCGCTCGCGGACCTGGCCGATGAGATGGCCCAACTCTGGGTGGCGGCGAGTGAAGAAGCCGGCCCTAATCGGACTCCGCAACGCCGCTACCGGATGCCGGGACAGACGTCGAAGTTGGGTTGCCATGTTCATGCGCTACCTCCGAAAGGATGGACGCCGGCGAGAGACGGCGCAGGACATCACGTGGTTGGTGCGGCGGACCCTGCCGGCCGCGGCCACGCCGCGGCCCGCCGGCAGGGTCATCGAATATGACAACGATCGTCGACCTCAGCAGACATCCGAAGTCGCCGCACTGGTTCCACGCGCTGCGCCGCCCTCGGCTGTTTCCGCCGACCCGGGAAATGCCGACTACAGCGATGGCCCTCGACGTCGCTCCTGTCAAGCGCCCCTATGCCTTCACCGAGTTCACAGCAGACCGGCACGGCGTAGCGCGTCGGCCATCGCCCCGTCGGCGGGCGCGCCCGCTCCGCCTCGGCCCTGGCGTGCCTGTCCGCCTCGCTCTTGGCCACCACGCCCTTGACCACCGCGGCCCGGCGTACCCCGGCCCTGCCCGGTCGGGCCGCCTCGACCCCGCTGGTCTACCCCGCCACGGCCACCGCCACCGCCGCCTGGCTGCGTTTCGTCGTCGAGCCGCAGGGTGAGCGAGATCCGCTTACGCGGTACGTCCACGTCGAGCACCTTGACCTTGACCACGTCGCCGGACTTCACCACCTCGTGCGGGTCCTTGACGAAGGTGCGCGACATCGCCGAGACGTGCACCAGGCCGTCCTGGTGCACCCCGACGTCCACGAACGCGCCGAACGCGGCGACGTTCGTGACCACGCCCTCCAGGACCATGCCGGGGGTGAGGTCGCTGATCTTCTCGACGCCCTCGACGAAGGTCGCCGTCTTGAACTCCGGCCGCGGGTCGCGGCCCGGCTTCTCCAACTCGGCGAGGATGTCGGTGACGGTGGGCAGGCCGAAGGTGTCGTCGACGAAGTCGGTGGCGCGCAGCCCGCGCAGGATGTTGCTCCTGCCGATGATCGACCGGAGGTCCTGGTTGGTGGCGGCGAGGATCCGGCGCACCACCGGGTACGCCTCCGGGTGCACGCTTGAGGAGTCCAGCGGGTCGTCGCCGCCGGGGATGCGCAGGAAGCCCGCGCACTGCTCGAACGCCTTCGGCCCCAGCCGAGCCACCTTCTTCAGTTCGGCCCGGGTGCGGAACGGGCCGTTGGCGTCCCGGTGCAGCACGATGTTCTCGGCCAGGCCGGCACCGATGCCGGAGACCCGGGTGAGCAGGGGCGCGGAGGCGGTGTTGACGTCCACCCCGACGCCGTTGACGCAGTCCTCGACCACGGCGTCCAGCGACCGGGAGAGCTTCACCTCGGAGAGGTCGTGCTGGTACTGCCCGACGCCGATCGAGCGCGGGTCGATCTTGACCAGCTCGGCGAGCGGGTCCTGGAGGCGGCGGGCGATGGAGACCGCGCCGCGCAGCGACACGTCCAGCCCGGGCAGCTCCTGCGCCGCGTACGCGGAGGCCGAGTAGACCGACGCCCCTGCCTCGGAAACCACGATCTTGGTCAGCTTCAGCTCGGGGTGCCGCTTGATCAGGTCACCGGCGAGCTTGTCGGTCTCCCGGCTGGCGGTGCCGTTGCCGATCGCCACCAGCTCGACGCCGTGCTTCGCGGCAAGCGTGGCGAGGGTGTGCAGGGAGGCGTCCCACTGCCGGCGCGGCTCGTGCGGATAGATCGTGTCGGTGGCGACCACCTTGCCGGTGGCGTCCACCACTGCCACCTTCACCCCGGTACGCAGCCCCGGGTCCAGCCCCATCGTCGGCCGGGCCCCGGCCGGCGCGGCGAGCAGCAGGTCACGCAGGTTTGTGGCGAAGACCCGGACGGCCTCCTCCTCGGCCGCCTGCCACAGTCGCATCCGCAGGTCGGCGCCGAGGTGGATGAGGATCCGGGTACGCCAGGCCCAGCGCACCGTGTCGGCGAGCCACTTGTCGGCGGGCCGACCGGCGTCGCTGACCCCGAACCGGCCGGCGATCGCGGCTTCGTACCGGGTCGGGCCGGTGACCGGCGCGTCGGCGTCGCCCTCGGCCTCCGGGTCCATGGTCAGGTCGAGCACGCCCTCCTTCTCGCCCCGGAACATGGCCAGGATCCGGTGCGAGGGCAGCTTCGGGTACGGCTCGGCGAAGTCGAAGTAGTCGGCGAACTTCGCTCCGGTGCTCTCCTGCCCCTCGCGTACCTTGGCCACCAGCCGGCCCCGCGACCACATCTGCTCGCGCAGCGTGCCGATCAGGTCGGCGTCCTCGGCGAACCGCTCGATCAGGATGGCCCGCGCCCCGTCCAGCGCGGCGGCGGCGTCGGCCACTCCCTTGTCCGCGTCGACGTAACCGGCAGCTGTCTCCCGGGGGTCCTGCGTGGGGTCGCCGAGCAGCGTGTCGGCGAGCGGCTCCAGCCCGGCCTCGCGGGCGATCTGGGCCCGGGTCCGGCGCTTGGGCTTGTACGGCAGGTAGATGTCCTCCAGGCGGGACTTCGAGTCGGCCGCCATGATCTGCGCTTCCAGGGCCTCGTCGAGCTTGCCCTGGGCGCGGATCGACTCCAGCACCGCCGTCCGGCGCTCGTCCAGCTCGCGCAGGTAGCGCAGCCGCTCCTCAAGGGTGCGCAGCTGGGTGTCGTCGAGCAGCCCGGTGGCCTCCTTGCGGTACCGCGCGATGAAGGGCACGGTGGCGCCGCCGTCGAGCAGCTCGACGGCCGCGCGTACCTGGCGCTCGGCGACGCCGAGTTCTTCGGCGATGCGCTGATGAACAGAGAGGGTCACGATGTCGCTCCGCCTTCGGGTGTGGGTTCCGTGGTGCATTCTGCCGGGCTACCGTGGCGATCATGGAACCACCTGTGGAGCCGCGCGCCCGACGCCTCTTCGGAGGCAGCGCCCGGGCCCTCGGCGACCTCGCGACCAGCCCGTTCCGGGCCGACCGGGACCGCATCGTCGGCTCGCCGTTCTTCACCCGGCTGGGTGGCGTCACGCAGGTGATCAGTCCGGGCGGCTCCGGCCTGCTGGTGCACAACCGGCTCACCCACAGCCTGAAGGTGGCCCAGGTCGCCCGGGCGATCGCCGAACGGCTCACCGCCGACGGGTGGCAGCGCGACCTGGTGGAGAAGTTGGGCGGCTGCGACCCGGACGTGGTGGAGGCCGCCGCGCTCGCCCACGATCTGGGTCACCCGCCCTTCGGGCACCTGGGGGAGCGGGTGCTGGACCGGCTCGCCCGGCACCGGCTCGGCCTGCCCGACGGGTTCGAGGGCAACGCCCAGTCGTACCGGATCGTCACCTCGACCGAGATCCGGGGCGCGGCGACCACCGGGCTCGACCTGACGGCGGCGGTACGGGCGGCGATGCTGAAGTACCCGTGGACCCGCCTCGACCATCCCGATCCGCATCCGCGCCTGCTGGACCCGCCGCCGCGCGGGGCGAGCCCGCCGCCGGACGACCCGGATAGCGGTTCGGCGAAGTTCGGTGCGTACCGCACCGAGCTGGACGACCTGCGGCAGGCCCGGGCCCCGTTCGCCGGCCGCATCGTCGACTGGCAGCAGACCGTGGAAGCGTCGGTGATGGACACCGCCGACGACATCGCGTACGCCATCCACGACGTGGAGGACTTCTACCGCGTCGGTGTGCTCCAGCAGGGCGCGGTGGCCGCCGAGCTGATGGCCTGGCAGCGCGAGGGGGCGAGCCTGCGCGGCATCACCGACGCCGCCTTGACCACCTCGGCCCGCCGGCCCGGCGCGGCGATCGAGCGGCTGCGCCGCCAGTTGCACCGCAAGGACGGCTGGATCGCCGACGACGAGGCGTTCGCCGCCGCCGTCGAGCACGTCCGCGAGGAGGTGGTCGAGGGGCTGCTCGCCCTGCCGTTCGACGGCTCGATCGAGGCCGAGCAGTACGTGGCCCGCTTCTCCGCCCGCTGGACCACCCGGTTCGTCGACGCGATCACCGTCGTCGAGCAGCCGTCGATGCGCTCCGGGCACGTGCTGCTGGCCCCGGCGCAGTGGCACGAGGTGCAGGTGCTCAAATTCGTCCACCACCGGTTCGTGCTGGCCCGGCCCGACCTGGCGCTGCACCAGCGGGGGCAGGCGCGCCTGCTCGGCACGCTTGTCGAGGCGCTGCTGGAGTGGCTGCTCGACCCGGAGGAGGAGTCCCGGCTGCCCCGGCGGCTGCACGACCTGGTGGAACTGGCCGAGGCGGAGCTGCATCCGCGTACCCCGGACCGGATCGGCAGGGCCCGCGGCCGGGCCATCGTGGACTTTGTCGCCCAGCTCACCGATGGCCAGGCGGTGGCGATGCTTGACGCGCTCTCCGGCCGTTCCGGCGCGCTCTGGACCGACGCTTTCGTGCTCTGAGGGCGCGACTCAACGCGCCGGTACGCCCTTGACCACGAGGTCCACGGACACGTCCCGTACGACGCACGCGCCGGCGCCGACCGTCGCACCGGCACCGATCCGGAGCCCGGGCAGCACGACGGCGCCCGCGCCGATCAGCGCGGCGTCGCCGAGCCGGCAGTCGCCGGAGACGGCGGCGAGCGGGTGCAGCGAGACGTAGTCACCGACCACACAGTCGTGGGCGAGGGTGGCGTTCTGGTTGACGTGCAGGTGCCGCCCCGCGGTGACGTTCGTGGTGATCCGGGCACCGGCGAAGACCACCAGACCCTCGGCCGAGACGAGATCGGCACCGACCGTGGCGTCCGGATGCACCAGACTGGCGGCGGGCAGGTTGAGCGCGTCGACCCGGGTGGCCACGGCCCGCCGGATCCGCGGATCACCCACGCCGAGCGTGACATGGGTCTGCGGCGGCAACTGGCCGAGCGCCGCCAGCGTGCCGAGGTACGGTGCGACCGCCTCGGCCCGCTTCCGGTTGTGTTCCGGGGGATCGTCGTCGACGAAGCCGAGCAGCCGCCAGGCCAGTCGGCCGGTCGCCTCGTTGACCGCCGCCACCAGTTGGGCGATCTCCCGACCGTGGCCACCGCAGCCCACGACGACGAGGTCGATGGTCATCATGATCCGATCTTCATCAGCTGCTCCTGCCACTTACTGGTCAGCGAGCAGGGTAATGAAGTTTGGGTGGAGAAGTACCGCTATCCCGATTTATGCCGCCCGATCGCCGGACGGCTCGGGCCGGCCGCTCAGTGGCCGATCATGCGGTGCAGCCGGAGGAACGTCTCGGTGAAGCCGAGCCTCGGCCAGGTACGCGAGGAGAGCAGGTTGGTCACCCGCCAGTCGGTGACCACGCTGTCGAAGCCGCCGTCGACGGCCCAGTCGACGACCGCCGTGCCGAGTGCCCGGCCGGCGCCGGCCCGGCGGGCGTGCGGAAAGACCGCTGCGTACCCGAGGAAGGCGGCGTTGTCCGGACGGGCCGGCCCGAGATGGCTGCTCGACTTCTCCAGCGCGCACCCGATGGCCGAGCCGATCACCGTGCCGTCGCGTTCGGCGACGAAGGTGGCGTACCCCGGGTCGTCGATGTCGTCCGCCCAGTCGGCGAGGCTCTCCTCAAGCGTCCCGACCCGACCCGCCGAGAACGTCGGGGAGAGGCCCTGATGCGTGGGCAGTTCGAGGTCGAGGCGGGCGAGCGCCGGGATGTCGGCCCGGACGGCGCGCCGCACCGACACCCCGCCGGCCCCGGCCGACAGCCTCGTCGACGGTCGGATGGCATGCGCGTGCTGCTGGCCGAAGCCCAGCCGGAACCAGGCCCGGACCAGTTCCTCGTCCTGGGCCGGCACGATCACGTAGTGCGCGGTGCGGCCCTCGTCGACCCAGCGGGTCGCGGCGGACGCGTACAGGTCGCGCATCACCTCGGCCTCGGTGACCGCCTGCCCGGCCGCCTCGACCCAGATGTTCGGCCCCCACAGCGGAGACGCCTTCGGTGCACCGAGCACGAACCCCACTGGCACGCCGGACCGGAGCGCGACCGCCCCGGAGGCGTCCTTCGCCTCGAACGCGGCGGTCAGCTCCGCGACGGCGACGTCGACGGTCTCGAAGCGCGGCGAGAGCAACGGCTGGGCGAGCCGGTGGCGGCGGTGCCGGTCGGCCAGCAACGCGCCGCAGGCCGGCACGTCGGCGGCCGTGAACGGCCGGATCTCCAGGCGGGACATGGCCCGCACGGTATCCGCCGAGCGCATCGGCCGGCATCCGGGTTTTTCCGGCTGGCCCGCGCGCCGGCCGGGCGCGGCGGACGAGCGAGGTGACCGCCGGCCAGGCGTCCGGCGGACGGTCAGGCGACCGCCTGCCACCAGCCGTCGACCGGCGGCGGGTCGTCGACCACCACCCGTTCGCCGGGACGCGGCACGGCCAGCCGGACGTCACGCGCCTTCGCCTCGGCCCAGAGCCGGTCGACCGGCTCGGACCAGTCGTGCATGGCGAGGTTGAACGTCGCCCAGTGCACCGGAACGAAGAGGCCGCCGCGCAGGTCCAGGTGGGCGTTGACCGCCTCCTCCGGGAACATGTGGATGCTCGGCCAGGCCCGGTCGTACGCGCCGATCTGCACAAGCGTCACGTCGAACGGCCCGTGCTCCGCGCCGATCTCGGCGTACCCGTCGAAGTAGCCGGAGTCGCCGGTGTAGTAGACCCGGCGCTGGCGGCCGGCGACCACCCAGGAACTCCACAGGGTGCCGTTGCGGCGCAGCCCGCGTCCGGAGAAGTGCTGGGCGGCGGTGCAGGTGATCTCCAGGTCGCCCAGCCGGTGGGTCTGCGCCCAGTCCAGCTCGATGATCCGGTCGGCCGGCACGCCCCACCGGTCGAGGTGGCTGCCGACGCCGAGCGGCACCAGGAACGGCGCCGACTGCCGGGCGGTCAACTCCCGCACCGTGGCCATGTCCAGGTGGTCGTAGTGGTCGTGGGAGATCAGGATCGCGTCCAGGCGGGGCAGCTCGTCGAGGCGTACCGGCGGCTCGTGCAGCCGGCGTGGGCCGACCGTCGCCGACGGGGAGCACCTGTCGCTCCACACCGGGTCGAGCAGCACCCGCCGACCCTCGATCTCGATAAGCGTGGAGGCGTGCCCGTACCAGACGACGTTCAGCTCGCGCGCCGGGTCGACCTCGGGTGCCTCGGCGGGCCGGACCAGCGGCACGGCGACGCTCGGCCGGCGCTGCTGCTTACCGAAGATCATCTCCCGGAGCAGGTTGCGGTCGGGAGCCGGAGCCATCGTCCGGGTGGCGGCCCGGTTGTGGAACGTGCCGTCCCGGAACTGTGGTGACCGGGCGGCCCGCTCGGCCCGGGCACCGGCGAGCCGTCCGCCGAGGGCGGCCGGTATCTCCCGGGCGGCCCAGGCCAGGCCGGCCAGCCCGACCAACGCGGCCAGGCCGGTGACCGACCCGCTGATCCGCCGGCCGGTGGTCGACCGCTTCGGCTCGCTCGGTACCCGCATGGTCCCCCCTTGGCTGCTCCCCCGAGGACCACGTTAGTCGCCGCCGGCGGGTTCAGCCGCCGTTGCTCGGCCGGTAGCGGTGGGTGCGGTGCGCGGTGCCGGTGCCGCCGAGACGGCCGGTCAGGTCCAGGAAGCGTCGGCCCATCCGGGCCCGGGCCTGCACGGCGGGGTGGGTGGCACCGAAGTCGTCCGCGCCCGCCTGGCCGTCGGCGAATAGGGCGTACGTCAGCAGGGGCGCACCGGCCGTGTCGAAGATCACCCCGGCCTCGTGCCGGGCATCGACGAACCAGCCGGCCTTGGTGGCGATCCGGGCCCGCTCGGCCGAGGACATCTCGCGCCGGATGCCGTCGGTGAAGGCCACCGGCGAGCGCAGCAGCCGCAGCACGACCTCGGTCGAGGCGGGGGAGAGCAGCGCGCCGCCGACGAGCGCCCGGAGCAGGTCGTGGGTCTCCCGGGGGGTGCTGGTGCCGAGGTAGAACCGGTTCGGGTTGGCCACCGGCTCGACCTGGGTGTTGGGGAAGCCCTTGGCCACCAGGATCCGGTTGATCTCGGCGGCCGGGCAGACCAGCCCGCACAGCCGTACGGCGGTGTCGTCGGAGACGGTGAGTAGGTTGGCCAGCACGTGCCCGAGCGTTACCGAGCTGGGGTACGCGCCGTCCAGGGTGAAGATGCCGTCACCACCCGGAACGATGATCGCCGCCGTCACCTCCACCCGCTGGTCGAGCGTGAGCAGGCCCCGGTCGACCTTGTCGAGCACCGCGACCGCCACGGCGATCTTGTTGACGCTGTACGCCTCGATCCGCCGGTCCGCCGACTCGCTCACCGCCACCAGCGGCGGCGCACCGCCGGCCGGACCGGCGAGGCTGACGTACGCCTGCCAGTTCCCGCCGGCCCGGGTGCGTTCCCGCCGGTAGGTGGCCGCGATGCGGGCCGCGACCCGGCCCCGGCCATTGCTGGCCCCACCGTCGTCGGGCGATGCGGGTGCGGCCGACGCGGCGCGGCCCGGGTCAGCGGCGGCGGGCACCGCTGCCCCGAGGACGGCACCGGCCGTGGCCACGGTGCCCAGGCCGAGCGCGGCCCTGCGATTCATCCGGGTAGTCACTGGTTTCTCCCGTCGGTTCCGTGATGTCTCCTCCGGACACCCTAGGCCGACGGATCGAGGTACGTGGTCCCGTCGATGCAATCACGGGGCGAGGACGACCTTCACGCAACCGTCCTCCTTCTTCTGGAACATCTCGTACGCCTGCGGGGCCTGCGCCAGCGGCAGCCGGTGGGTACGCAGGTCCGCCACGCCGAGCGGGTCGTCGTCGGCGGCCAGCAGCGGGATGATCTCGTCGGTCCAGCGCCGGACGTGGCACTGGCCCATCCGCAGCTGGATGCCGCGGTCGAACATCTCCATCAGCGGCAACGGGTCCACCTCACCGCCGTACACCCCGGAGATGGAGACGGTGCCGCCGCGCCGGACGGCCTTCACGGCGGCCTTGAGCACAACCAGCCGGTCCACCCCGACCTTGTCGATCATCGGCTCGGCGAGCTTGTCGGGCAGCAGCCCGGCGGCGGCCTGGACGGCCTTGCCCAGCGGCGCGCCGTGCGCCTCCATGCCGACCGCGTCGATCACCGCGTCCGGCCCGCGTCCGTCCACCAGGTCGATAAGCGTGTCGGCCACGTCGTCGAGCTGGGAGACGTCGAGCACCTCCACGCCGTGCCGGCGGGCCATCTCCAGCCGCTCCGGCACCAGGTCCAGCCCGATCACCCGCTCGGCGCCGAGGTGCCGGCCGACGCGGGCGCAGAACTGGCCCACCGGGCCGAGCCCGAAGACGGCAAGCGTCCCACCGCGCGGGGTGTCGGCGTACTTCACCGCCTGCCAGGCGGTCGGCAGAATGTCGGAGAGGTAGAGCCAGCGCTCGTCCGGGCCGGTCTCCGGCACCGCGATCGGGCCGAACTCGGCGTACGGCACCCGCAGGTACTCCGCCTGCCCGCCCGGCACCGAGCCGTACAGCGAGGTGTAGCCGAACAGGCTGGCGCCCTTACCCTCGGCGGTGACCTGGCTGGTCTCGCACTGCGCGTAGAGCTGGCGCTCGCACATCCAGCAGCTGCCGCAGGAGATGTTGAAGGGCACCACCACCCGGTCGCCGGGCTTGAGCCGGGTCACCCCCGAGCCGACCTCCTCGACGATGCCCATCGGCTCGTGGCCCAGCACGTCACCCGGCTTGAGGTACGGCCCGAGCACCTCGTAGAGGTGCAGGTCGGAGCCGCAGATCGCGGTGGAGGTGATCCGGACGATCGCGTCGGTGGGTTCCTCGATCCGGGGGTCGGGCACCTCCTCGACCCGTACGTCCCGCTTGCCCTGCCACGTCACTGCCCGCATCCCGGCACCTCCTCCGTTGTCCGCGTAACCGGGGTGCTACCCCCACCCACCGGCTTCAACCGAAGGAAGGGCCCCCTGTTAACGCCTGGTGCATAGGAAGGGCCCCCTATTAACGCTCCGATTCACGCGCCGACAAGCTCAGCAACAGCGGTCCCGGCCCGCGCGGGCCGGGACCGCCGAGTGTCGGGGTCGGTCAGGTGCCGGGGGTGTTGTCGGGGCGCTTGGTGGTGGCGGCCAGGTAGTCGCGGTTGAGGCGGCCGATGGTGCTCAGTGGGATGCCCTTGGGGCAGACCACGGTGCACTCGCCGGCATTGGTGCAGCCGCCGAAACCCGCCTCGTCGTGCGCGTCCACCATGCCGATCACCCGGGTGTAGCGCTCCGGCTGGCCCTGCGGCAGCAGGGAGAGCTGAGTGACCTTGGCTGCGGTGAAGAGCATGCCGGAACCGTTCGGGCAGGCCGCCACGCAGGCGCCGCAGCCGATGCAGGCGGCCGACTCGAAGGCGGCGTCCGCGTTGGCCTTGGCCACCGGTACGGAGTGCGCCTCCGGCGCGCTGCCGGTGGGCGCGGTGACGTACCCGCCGGCAGCGATGATCTTGTCGAAGGCGCCCCGGTTCACCACCAGGTCCTTGATGACCGGGAAGGCCCGGGCCCGCCACGGCTCGATGTCGATCGTGTCGCCGTCGGAGAACTGCCGCATGTGCAGCTGGCAGGCGGTGGTGCCGCGCTGCGGCCCGTGCGCGTTGCCGTTGATCATCAGGCCGCACATGCCGCAGATGCCCTCGCGGCAGTCGTGGTCGAAGGCGATCGGCTCCTCGCCGTCGAGGATGAGCCGCTCGTTAAGTACGTCGAGCATCTCCAGGAACGACATGTCGGGGGAGACGTCGTCGACCTGGTAGGTCACCATCCGACCCTTGTCCGAAGGGCCGGACTGGCGCCAGATGCGCAGGGTCAGGTTCACTTGTAGCTCCGCTGCGTGGGGTGGACGTATTCGAAGTTGAGATCTTCCTTGTGCAGCACCGAGGGCTGCCCGGTGGCGGTGAACTCCCACGCGGCGACGTACGCGAAGTTGTCGTCGTCGCGCTCGGCCTCGCCCTCCGGGGTCTGATGCTCGGCCCGGAAGTGGCCACCGCAGGACTCCTCGCGGTGCAGGGCGTCGATGCACATCAGCTCGGCCAGCTCGAAGAAGTCGGCCACCCGGCCGGCCTTCTCCAGCGACTGGTTGAGCCCCTCACCGTCACCGGGCACCCGTACCCGCTGCCAGAACTGTTCGCGCAGCGCGCGGATCTCGTCGATCGCCTTGCGCAGCCCGGCCTCGGAGCGCTCCATGCCGCAGTGCTCCCACATGATCTGGCCCAGCTCGCGGTGGAACGAGTCCACCGTCCGGTCGCCGTTGATCGCGAGCAGCCGCTGGATGCGGTCCTCCACGTCGCGGCGCGCCTCGACCGCCGCCGGGTGGCTGGCGTCGATCTTTTCGAACGGGCCGGCGGCCAGGTAGTTGGCGATCGTGTTCGGCAGCACGAAGTACCCGTCGGCCAGACCCTGCATCAGCGCCGAGGCGCCGAGCCGGTTCGCGCCGTGGTCGGAGAAGTTCGCCTCGCCGATCACGAACAGGCCGGGGATGCTCGACTGGAGGTCGTAGTCGACCCAGAGGCCGCCCATGGTGTAGTGCACGGCCGGGTAGATCCGCATCGGGACCTCGTACGGGTCCTCGCCGGTGATCCGTTCGTACATCTCGAAGAGGTTGCCGTACTTGGCCTCGATGGCCTTGCGGCCGAGCCGGTCGATGGCGTCGGAGAAGTCGAGGTAGACGCCGAGCTTGGTCGGGCCGACCCCGCGCCCCTCGTCGCAGACGTTCTTGGCGGCCCGGGAGGCGATGTCGCGGGGCACCAGGTTGCCGAACGAAGGGTAGATCCGCTCCAGGTAGTAGTCCCGCTCGTCCTCTCCGATGTCCCGCGGGTCGCGGTCGTCCTCCTTGGCCTTCGGCACCCAGACCCGGCCGTCGTTGCGCAGCGACTCGCTCATCAGGGTCAGCTTCGACTGGTGGTCGCCGGAGACCGGGATGCAGGTCGGGTGGATCTGGGTGTAGCAGGGGTTTGCGAAGTAGGCGCCCTTGCGGTGCGCCCGCCAGGTGGCCGTGACGTTGCAGCCCTTGGCGTTTGTGGAGAGGTAGAAGACGTTGCCGTAGCCGCCGGAGGCGAGCACCACGGCGTCGGCGAACTCGCAGGTGATCTCGCCGGTGACCATGTCCCGGACCACGATGCCCCGGGCCGTGCCGTCCACGACGATCAGCTCCAGCATCTCGTGCCGGGCGTTCATCTCCACGTTGCCCAGGCCGATCTGACGCTCCAGCGCCTGGTACGCGCCGAGCAGCAACTGCTGGCCCGTCTGGCCCCGGGCGTAGAAGGTGCGCTGCACCTGGGCGCCGCCGAAGGAGCGGGTGTCGAGCAGGCCGCCGTACTCGCGGGCGAACGGCACACCCTGGGCGACGCACTGGTCGATGATGTTGACCGAGACCTCGGCCAGCCGGTGCACGTTCGACTCCCGCGAGCGGAAGTCGCCGCCCTTGACGGTGTCGTAGAAGAGCCGGTGCACCGAGTCGCCGTCGTTGCGGTAGTTCTTGGCGGCGTTGATGCCGCCCTGCGCCGCGATCGAGTGGGCCCGGCGCGGGCTGTCCTGGTAGCAGTAGGACTTGACCCGGTAGCCCTGCTCGGCGAGCGTGGCGGCGGCAGAGCCGCCGGCCAGACCCGTGCCGACGACGATCACGGTCATCTTGCGGCGGTTGGCCGGGTTGACCAGTTTGGCCTCGAAGCGGCGGCGTTCCCACCGGGTCTCGATCGGACCCTCGGGAGCCCTGGTGTCGGCGATCGGGTCGCCCTCGGTGAAGAGATCCATGGTCAGGACACCAATCCGGTGAGTACGGCGAACGGGACCACGAGGTAGCCGACGCAGAGCACGACGGCGAAGACCAGGGCCACCGCCCGGGCGCGCTGTTCGCCGCGCGGGGTCTGCTGGCCGAGGCTGCGTAGCGCGCTGAACAGACCGTGCCGCAGGTGGAAGCCGAGCGCGACGACGGCCAGGGTGTAGAAGAGGGTGACGTACCAGCGTTCGATGGCGAAGTCGGCGACCACGTTGGCGTACGGCCGGGTCGGGTCGCCGACCGGGTTCAGCGTGCCGGTGGTCAGGTCCAGGATGTGGTAGATCACGAAGAGCAGGATGATCACGCCGCCCCACCGCATGGTGCGGGCCGCGTAGCTGCCCTGGACCTTCTTGCGGTGGGCGTAGCGCACCGGACGGGCGGCGCGGGCGCGCAGCGCGAGCACGGTGGCGGCCCAGATGTGCCCGAGCACCGCGACCAGGAGCCCGACCCGCATGATCCACAGGAACCAGACGTCCGGCAGCACCGGGGTGCCGATCTCGCGCAACCAGTGCGCGTAGCCGTTGAACGAGGTGTCGCCCGCGAAGACCTTCAGGTTGCCGAGCATGTGTGCGATGAGGAAGAGCACCAGCAGGATGCCCGTCACCGCCATGACGGCCTTGAGGCCGACATTGGATCGGATGGGCGACCGAGTTCTCGTCGTGACTACCACGCGACCGACGCTAGGAGTACTTCGACCAGTCGTCCAATGCATCGACGCCGCAGTCTTGATAGCCATAAGCTATGTAGATGCAGCTCCATCAGCTGAGGTACTTCGTCGCAGTGGCTGAAGTACGACATTTCACCCAGGCGGCCGACATTGTCGGCATAACCCAGCCGTCGTTGAGTAAGCAAATTCACGCCCTGGAGGACACCCTGGGTGCTCCGCTCTTCGAGCGGGTAAGGGGCAACATCACCCTCACCACCGCCGGGGAGGTGCTGCTGCCGCTGGCCAAGCGGATCCTCGCCGACGTGGAGACCGCGACCCGCGAGGTGCAGGAGCTGGTCGGCCTGCGGCGCGGTCGGGTCCGCCTCGGCGCCACCCCCAGCCTGGCCACCACCCTCGCGCCGCCGGTGCTGCGCCGGTTCCGCGACGCCCACCCCACCGTCGACCTGCGGGTGGAGGAGGGCGGCTCCCAGGATCTGGTCCGTGACCTGCTCCGTGGCGACCTGGACCTGGCACTGATCATCATGCCCGCCCAGGGCGCCGACCCCGGGCTGCGCGCCGACCCGATCCTGACCGAGAGCCTGGTCGTCGCCTCGGTCGACCCGCTGCCGACCGCCTCGCCGGGCGGCGAACTACGCATCACCGACCTGCGCGAACAGCCCCTGGTGATGTTCCGCGAGGGTTACGACCTGCGCGACGCCACGCTCCAGGCGTGCCGGGAGGCGGGCTTCGAGCCCACCCTCGCGGTCGACGGCGGCGAGATGGACGCCGTGCTCAGCTTCGTCGAAGCCGGGCTCGGCGTCGCCCTGGTCCCCGGCATCGTTGTGGCCCGTCGGCCCGGCATCCGGGTCACCCGCCTCGCCCCGCCCGGCGTACGCCGGACCATCGCGGTGGCCCGGCGCCGCGACGTTGTGCCCACCCACGCCGGCCGCGAGCTGCGCCGCATCCTCCTCGAGTACGTCCAGACGGCGATCGAGACCGGCGGCTGGGAGGGGATCCGCTAGTCCGGTTAACGCCCGGCTGCTTAATTAATCCTTAAGCTACCGATATCGCCACCGTCGGCATCCTTGTCCCCTATCGTGAGGTTCTGCACGAGGGGCTAGCACCCTCATTTGCATTTTTCGAGGCCTACCACCTCCGGGCGCTGTGGTGAGTTCTGCGGCCGGCAGAGGTGGCGGGAGAGACGATGCGCGGATTCGCGTGGCAGGGAGGCCACATACATGAGGATCCTGGTGACCGGTGGTGCTGGCTTCATCGGGTCGCACTTCGCCCGGTGCCTGTTGGACGGGCGCTATCTCGGCTTCGAAGGCAGCGCCGTGACGGTGCTGGACAAGCTCACGTACGCCAGTGACCGGCGAAATCTACCTGCTACCCATCCGCAATTGACCTTCGTCCGTGGTGATGTCGCCGACGTGTCGCTGCTCCGCGAGGTGGTGCCCGGCCACGACGTCGTCGTGCATTTCGCGGCCGAGTCGCACGTCGACAGATCCATCGAAGATCCCGCACCGTTCTTCGAGAGCAACGTGATGGGAACGCACCGGCTGATGGCCGAATGTGTACGCAGCGGGGTGAACCGGGTGGTGCACGTCTCCACCGACGAGGTATACGGCTCCATCAACGACGGCTCCTGGGACGAGCGCTGCCCGCTGGAGCCCAACTCCCCGTACGCCGCATCGAAGGCCGCGAGCGACTGTGTGGTCCGCTCCTACTGGCGGACCTACGACCTGGACGTCTCGATCACCAGATGCGCCAACAACTACGGGCCGTACCAGCACGTGGAGAAGGTCATTCCACGCTTCGTGACCAGTCTGCTCACCGGTCGGAACATCACCCTGCACGGCGATGGCAGCGCGGTGCGGGAATGGTTGCACGTCGACGACCACTGCCGGGCCATCGCCCTGGTGCTGGCCAAGGGGCGGGCCGGCGAGGTCTACAACATCGGTGGCGATGTCGAGCTGACCAACCGGACCCTGGCCGAGCGGATCCTGCTGCTGGCCGGCGCCGACTGGGACCGGGTACGACACGTCGCCGACCGGAAGGTGCAGGACCAGCGGTACTCGCTCGACTACCGCAAGATCTCCGAGGAGTTGGACTACCAGCCGCAGATCAGGTTCGCCGACGGGCTGGCCGAGGTCTTCCAGTGGTACCAGGAGAACCGGGAGTGGTGGGCCCCGACCTGCCCGGAGCCCCGATCGGCGGGCACGGGTCTGAACCACTCGCTGCCGGAACTGCCTGCCGACTGGGAACTGCCGGTACAGGTCGGCTGAGGCTCAGCGCCCTTCGGCGTCATCCATGGCGCGGTAGATGCGCTGCTCCGACACCGGGTACGGGGTACCCAGCGCCTGAGCGAAGACGTTCACCCGCAACTCCTCGATCATCCAGCGGATCTGCCGTACGGCGGCGGAGTTCCGGCGGGCCGGAGGGAGCGCGGCGAGCAGTTCGTCGTACTCCCGCTGGACCACCGCGACACGGTCCTGCTGGGACTTGTCCCGGGCCGGGTTGCCGGGCAGCCGGTCCAGCCGCCGCTCGATCGCGGTCAGGTAGCGCAGCAGGTCGGGCAGGCGGGCGTACCCGGCCTCGGTGATGAACCCGGCGTGCACCAGGCCGGTGAGCTGCTTGCGGATGTCGGCCAGGGCGGCAACCACGGCCAGGTTCCGCGTCGCGCCGAGTCGCTGCTGCACGGCGTACGCGGCGGCGAGCACCGCCCGGACCCGGTCCATCACCTCAAGCACGGTGTCCACCAACCCGGCGCGGACCTTGTCCCGCAGCGCGGCGAAGCCGTCGGCGTCCCAGGCCGGGCCGCCCGCGTCGGCGATCAACTGGTCGATCGCCGCACCGGCCGCGTCCTCGATCAACGCCTGCACCCCGCCGTGCGGGTTGCGCGACAGCGCCAGTTTCGCCTCGTTGCTCAGCCGCCCCTGGAGGAACTTCGCCGGTGACGGCACGGTCAGCCGCAGCAGTCGTCGGGTGCCCGCCCAGTGCGCCGCCTCCTGCTCGGCGGCCGAGTCGAACACCTTCACCCCGACCGTGGCGCCCTCGTCCACAAGCGCCGGATAGGCGGTCACCGCGTATCCGGCGCGTACCTGCTCGATGGTGCGTGGCAGGGTGCCGAACTCCCACGTGGTCAGGCCGGTACGCGCCACGTCCGGCGCGGCGGCGGCCACCACCTGGCGTACCTCGGCCTTCAGCTGGCGTTGCAGGGCCGGCAGGTCCTTGCCCTCGGCGACCGGCTTGTCGTCGTCACCGAGCACCCGGAAGGTGACCCGCAGGTGCGGCGGCAGCTTGCCCGGATCCCAGGCCTCCCGGGGCACGGTCACCCCGGTCATCCGGCGCAGCTGCCGGGTCAGCGCGTCCAGCAGCGGCTCCTCGCCGGGCGTGATCGCGGCCAGCGCGGCACGGGCGAAGTCGGGCACCGGCACGAAGTTGCGCCGCACCGGCTTCGGCAGCGAGCGGATCAACGCGATGACCAGTTCCTCGCGCAGGCCCGGTACCTGCCAGTCGAAGCTCTCCGCCGGCACCTGGTTGAGCAGGGGCAACGGGATGTCCACGGTCACCCCGTCGGTCGGGGTGCCCGGCTCGAAGGTGTACGTCAGCGGCAGGGCGACCCCTTCGGCCCGCCACTGGTCCGGGTAGTCGGTCTCGTCCAACCCGCCGCGACCGGCGTTCACCAGCAGCTCCCGGGTGAAACTGAGCAGCTCGGGCCGCTCCCGCCGGGCCTTCTTCCACCAGCTGTCGAAGTGCCGTCCGGAGACCACCTCGGCGGGAATCCGCTCGTCGTAGAACTGGTAGATCGTCTCGTCGTCGACCAGGATGTCCCGCCGCCGGGCCCGGTTCTCCAGGTCCGCCACTTCGTCGCGCAGCCGCTGGTTGTCCTGCCAGAACTGGTGATGGGTGGACCAGTCGCCCTCGACAAGCGCGTGCCGGATGAACAGCTCCCGGCTCAGCGCCGGGTCGATCCGGCCGAAGTTCACCTTGCGCGAGGTGACAAGCGGTACGCCGAAGAGGGTGACCTTCTCGTACGCCATCACCGCCGCCTGCTTCTTCTCCCAGTGCGGCTCGCTGTAGCTGCGCTTGACCAGATGCTGGGCCAGCGGCTCGACCCACTCCGGCTCGATCCGCCCGTTCACCCGGCCCCAGAGCCGGGAGGTCTCCACCAGCTCGGCGGCCATCACCCAGCGCGGCGGCTTCTTGAACAACGCCGAGCCGGGAAAGACCGCGAACTTCGCTCCCCGCGCGCCCAGGTACTCGTGTTTCTGGGCGTCCTTGAGACCGACATGGGAGAGCAGGCCGGGCAGCAGCGACTGGTGCACCAGGGGCGTGTCGATCTCCTCCGGCAGGTCGGCGTTCGGCGTACGCAGCACCTGGCGCAGCTGGCTGACGATGTCCTGCCACTCGCGTACCCGCAGGTAGTTGAGGTACTCGGCCTTGCACATCCGGCGGAACGCGCTGGAGGAAAGGGCCCGCTGCTGCTCGCGCAGATAGCGCCAGAGATTGAGGTACGCGACGAAGTCCGACTCGGAGTCGGCGAAGCGGGCGTGCGCCTGGTCGGCCTGGGCCTGCTTCTCCGCCGGCCGCTCCCGTGGGTCCTGGATCGACAGCGCGGCGGCGATCACCATCACCTCGGTCGCGCAGCCGTTGCGCTCGCCTTCGAGGACCATCCGGGCCAGTCGCGGATCGACCGGCAGCTGGGCCAACCGCCGACCCAGCGGGGTGAGCCGGCGCGCCGGGTCGGTCTGGGCCGGGTCGAGCGCGCCCAGCTCGTGCAGCAGGTTCACCCCGTCGGTGATGTTGCGGCGGTCCGGCGGGTCGATGAACGGGAAGGCGGCGATGTCGCCGAGGCCGATCGCGGTCATCTGGAGGATGACCGAGGCCAGATTGGTACGCAGGATCTCCGGGTCGGTGAACTCGGGGCGGGCGGCGAAGTCCTGCTCGTCGTAGAGCCGGACGCAGATGCCGTCCGAGGTCCGCCCGCAGCGGCCCTTGCGCTGGTTGGCGCTGGCCTGCGAGACCGGCTCGATGGGCAGCCGCTGCACCTTGAGCCGCTGCGAGTAGCGGGAGATCCGGGCGGTGCCGGGATCCACCACGTACTTGATGCCCGGCACGGTCAGCGAGGTCTCCGCGACGTTTGTGGCGAGCACCACCCGGCGTCCGGAGTGCGGGGCGAAGACCCGGTGCTGTTCGGCGACGCTGAGCCGGGCGTACAGCGGCAGGATCTCGGTGCCCAGCAGCGACCGCTTGTTCTGCACCAGCTTGCCGAGCGCGTCCGCGGTGTCCCGGATCTCCCGCTCGCCGCTGAGGAAGACCAGGATGTCGCCGGGACCCTCGGCGGCCAGCTCCTCGACCGCGTCGCCGATGGCCTGGATCTGGTCGCGGACGTTCTCCTCGTCCGCCTCTTCCTCGTCGTCCTCGACGACCTCGACAAGCGGTCGGTAGCGGACCTCGACCGGGTAGGTACGCCCGGACACCTCGACCACCGGCGCGGGTTCGCCGCCGGCGTCGGCGAAGTGTTTGGCGAACCGGTCGGTCTCGATGGTCGCCGACGTGATGATCACCTTGAGGTCGGGTCGGCGGGGGAGCAGCTGCTTGAGGTAGCCGAGGATGAAATCGATGTTCAGGCTGCGCTCGTGCGCCTCGTCGATGATCAACGTGTCGTATTGGCGCAGCATCCGGTCGGTCTGCAACTCGGCGAGCAGGATGCCGTCGGTCATCAGCTTGACCAGGCTCTGCTCGCCGACCTGGTCGGTGAAGCGCACCTTGTAACCGACCACGTCGCCCAGCTCGGTGCCCAGCTCCTCGGCGATCCGGTCGGCGACCGTACGGGCGGCCAGCCGGCGGGGCTGGGTGTGCCCGATCAGGCCGGTGATCCCACGCCCCAGCTCCAGGCAGATCTTCGGCAACTGGGTGGTCTTGCCCGAACCGGTCTCGCCCGCCACGATCACCACCTGGTGGTCGCGGATCGCGGCGGCGATGTCGTCCTTGCGTTCGCTCACCGGCAGCACGGCCGGGTAGGTGATGTTCGGCACCGCGCTTCGGCGTCGCGCCAGCCGGGCCTCTGCCGCGGCCACCTCTGCGGCGATCTCGGTAAGCGCCGCATCGCGCCGCTGCGGGTCGCGTAGCCGGCGCACCCCGTCGAGCCGCCGGCGTAGCTGGCGCTGATCGCGGAACATCAGGCTCGGCAGGCGGCGGTGCAGGTCGCGGGCGAGGTCGGGCGCGGCGGAGGCTGGTGGATTCTGCATGTCGTCGCCAAGGATAGGCAGCCCGCCGTCGAGCCGCCTCCGGGTTACCCGGGCCAGTCGCCCGGCGGTCTATCGTTGCTCACCGACCAGGAGCGAGCACGGGGATGCCGATGACCATGCAGGACACCGACCGGGCGCTGGTGCAGGCCGCCAGCGCGGTGGCCAAGCTGCGCTGCCGCAGCGCCACCCACACCGTCGCCAGCGCGGCGCGGACCGCCGAGGGGCGGGTCGTCTCCGGAGTGAACGTGGTGCACGGCGGCGGTGGCGCCTGCGCCGAGGTGGTCGTCGTCGGCACCGCCGCGACCCAGGGTCTGGATCGCCTGGAGACCATCGTGACGGTCGGCGATCGCGGGCGCAGCATCGTCAGCCCCTGCGGATCATGTCACCGGCTGCTGGCCGAGCGGTTTCCGGCGCTGCGGGTGATCGTCGGGCCGGCCGATGATCCGCAGGTGCTGCCGATCACCGACCTCTCCGCCGACCCGGCCTGAGTCGCCGGCCGGATCTCCCGGTCGCCGGCCGGATCTCCCGGTCGCCGGCCGGATCTCCCGGTCGGCAGCACATCTCTGCGCAGGCGTGATTTCACACTGAAATATTGATTTCACTGTGAAATCACCGCCCTGACGACCATCGCCCCGTGCGCCGGCCACGGTGGCCGAGGGCGAAACCGGCCGCAGTCCCGTGGCCCCACTCTGGGCGAGTGGGGCCACGCAGCATGGACAACTCTTGATTGCTGGTCAGGCGGCGGTGGACCAGATCGCCCGGAACGCGGCGGCCTCGCCCGCCAGCCACTGCTCGACCTGCTCAGGCTTGACGTCCGTGGGCATCCGGTGGGTCTCCCCGCGCCGGACGTCGACCAGCACCGGCTCGGCGTGCGGCAGGACGGCGTCCATGTGCCGACCCATCAGGTGCAGGGTCGCGATGATCGCCTCCGCACTCGGCGGCGCCTCGTCGAAGTGCAGGCGGACCGCCTCGGGGCGGCCGTCGGCGTAGCGGACGCCGAAGTGCGGGTTGATCTTGACGGGGAGGTCGCCGAGCATGGCCAGGGCGTCGCGGGTCTGGGCCAACTCGACGCCGGTCGGCTCGCCGAGGGAGTGCAGCCAGGCCGTCGCGCCCGGCACCAGGGCCTGGTAGAGCGGGCGCCAGCGCGGCTTGACCAGATCGACCACCTGGGACAGGTGGGTGCCGCCGGTGTGGAAGGCGATGTCGGCCTTGAGTGCCTTGACGAACTGGCCGTGCGGGTTGAAACCGGACCGGCTGGCGCGTTGTCGGCGCAGGCCGCCGACGAAGTTCGCCTTGGTGGGTCCGGTGCGGTCGACGTAGCGGGTGAAGCCGAGCAGCGTCGCGTACGGCGTCAGGGGAGCGGAGGTGGGCGCGGTCACGGCATCCTCCCAGGTCAGTAACCCGATTAGTACATACATTCTAATCGACGGGTCTGACATCGCCCAGGGTTAGGATGGCCCCTTACGGCAGCGATTTACGGCATCCATCCGGCCTGCCGGGGCAGCGATCCGGCGACCGGAGGCCGGCTGGCGTAGACGTAATACGGCACCCAGGGACGGGGATCGTCGGGGCGGGTCCGGATCGCGTAGCCGGCCTCCTGCAACAGCTCGACCACCCCCTTGAAGGTGCGCTGCCACTCCCGGCCCGGACCGTCCGCCTTGAAGTCGTGGCAGGAGACCACGAGGTGGCGTACCACCTTCAGCACGGTCGACGCGCCGCGCAGGGCGGGCAGTTCGGCGCCCTCGATGTTCATCTTGAGCAGGTCGACGCGGTCGATGCCGAGATCGGGCAACAGTTCGTCGAGCGTGCGACCCGGCACCGCGACCGCCGCGGACCGGTCGGTGGTCAGCCCGTTGCCGAGGTGCCGCTCCTGGTCGTCCTCCAGGTGGACGGTGCCCGGCTGCTCGACAAGCGCGCACTGCACCGGGGTCACGTTGGTCAGACCGTTCAGCCGCACCGTACGACGCAGGCAGCCGAACGTACGCGGATGGGCCTCTACCGAGACCACCCGACCGCCCGGACCGGCCAGCCGGGAGAAGAGCCGCACCTCGCCGCCGATCCCCGCCCCGACGTCGAGCACGGTGTCGCCCGGCCGGATCCGGTAGCCGTACAGGAAGTAGTCCTCGGCCTCCCGGTCCTGCAACCCGGGCGTGATCGGCGTCAGGGCGTGGTTCACCACCGTGCCGTCCGGGTAGCGGTGGACCCATTCGCCGTCGACGTAGCGCACCTGGCAGCGGGTCCGATGCAACGCGGAAAGGTAGGCCGAGCCGACCCGGGCGGTGAGCCGCGGGCCGGCCCCCTGGGTCAGCAGGTTCGCCACTCGCCGTCTCGCGCGCATCGGCTCCACTCCGGGACTCGTCGCATCGGGTTCGCCGGACCTGCGGTTCTTCCGGGCAGCGCCGACTCAGAGAGAAACGAGAGGGGCGTACGCACCGTTACGGGACGGCCGACGATCGGAGCGGGTACGGCCGCGGCTTCCTAGAGCTGGCCGACCTCGGTGATCCGGACGACCGCGGCGCCCGCCTCGTCCGAGGCGGCCAGGTCGACCTCCGCGCTGATGCCCCAGTCGTGGTCACCCTCCGGATCGTCGAGAATCTGCCGCACCGTCCAGCGCTCCCGGCCCTGCTCGATCATCAGCAGCGCCGGGCCCCGGGCGTTCGGTCCGGTCCCGATCTCGTCGTACGCCTCGAAGTACGGCTCCAGCGCGTCGGCCCATGCGTCGGCGGTCCAGCCGGCGTCGGCGTCCAACTCGCCGAGGGCGTCCCAGTGCCGCAGCGCGGCCAACTCCACCCGGCGGAACAGGGCGTTGCGGACGAGGACCCGGAACGCCCGCGCGTTGCGGGTCACCGCGGCCGGACGGTCGTCCAGTGCGGCGGCGACCTCCGGCAGGTCGGTCGGGTTGCGTAGCCGCTCCCACTCGTCGATCAGGCTGGAGTCGACCTGACGCACCAACTCGCCGAGCCACTCGATCAGGTCGACCAGTTCTTCGGTCTTGGCCTCCTCGGGCACCGTCTGCCGCAGCGTCTTGTACGCGTCCGCGAGGTAGCGCAGCACCAGCCCTTCCGAGCGGGTCAGCCCGTAGAACTGCACGAACTCGGTGAAGGTCATCGCCCGCTCGTACATGTCGCGGACCACCGACTTGGGGGAGAGCTGGTGGTCGGCCACCCACGGGTGACCCCGCCGGTACATCTCGTACGCGTTGCCCAGCAGCTCGGCCAGGGGCTTGGGCCAGGTCACCTCGTCGAGCAGTTCGAGGCGGGCCTCGTACTCGATGCCCTCGGCCTTCATCGCGGCGACCGCCTCGCCGCGCGCCTTGAACTGCTGCGCGGAGAGCACCTGGCGCGGGTCGTCGAGGATCGACTCGATCACGCTCAGCACGTCCAGGGCGTACGACGGTGACTCGGCGTCCAGCAGTTCGATGGTGGCCAGCGCCAGGGGCGAGAGCGGCTGGTTGAGCGCGAAGTCGAGCTGGAGGTCGACGGTGAGCCGCACCCGCCGGCCGGTCTCGTCCGGCTCGGGCAACTCCTCCACCACACCACCGGCCCGCAGCGCCCGGTAGATGGCGATGGCCCGCCGGATGTGCCGACGCTGGGCCGCCCGGTCCTCGTGGTTGTCGGTGAGCAGGTGCCGCATGGCGGCGAACGCGTCGCCGGGCCGGCCGATGACGTTCAGCAGCATCGAGTGGCTGACCTGGAAGCTGGAGGTGAGCGGCTCCGGTTCGGCCTCCACCAACCGCTGGAAGGTCGGCTCGCCCCAGCCGATCGAGCCCTCCGGCGGCTTCTTGCGTACCACCTTGCGGCGCTTCTTCGGGTCGTCGCCGGCCTTGGCGAGCGCCTTCTCGTTCTCGATCACGTGCTCGGGGGCCTGCACCACGACCCGGCCCAGGGTGTCGAAGCCGGCCCGGCCGGCCCGGCCGGCGATCTGGTGGAACTCGCGGGCCTTGAGCAGCCGGGTACGCACCCCGTCGTACTTGGACAGGCCGGTGAAGAGCACCGTACGGATCGGCACGTTGATGCCGACGCCGAGGGTGTCCGTACCGCAGATGACCTTGAGCAGCCCGGCCTGGGCCAGGGTCTCCACCAACCGGCGGTACTTGGGCAGCATGCCGGCGTGGTGCACCCCGATGCCGTGCCGGACCAGCCGGGACAGCGTCTTGCCGAAGCCCGAGGTGAACCGGAAGTTGCCGATCGCGGCGGCGATCATGTCCTTCTCGGCCCGGGTGCAGACGTTTACGCTCATCAGCGCCTGGGCCCGCTCCAGGGCGGCGGCCTGGGTGAAGTGCACGACGTAGACCGGGGCCTGCTTGGTCTCCAGCAGTTCCTCAAGCGTCTCGTGCAACGGCGTCATCGCGTACGAGAAGAGCAGCGGTACCGGCCGCTCGGCCGAGCGGACGACGGCGGTCGCCCGGCCGGTACGCCGGGTCAGGTCGTCAACGAAGCGGGTGGTGTCGCCCAGTGTGGCGGACATCAGGATGAACTGGGCCTGGGGCAGCTCGATCAGCGGCACCTGCCAGGCCCAGCCCCGGTCCGGTTCGGCGTAGAAGTGGAACTCGTCCATGACCACCTGGCCGACGTCGGCCCGGCTGCCCTCGCGCAGCGCCAGGTTCGCCAGGATCTCCGCGGTGCAGCAGATGATCGGGGCGTCGGCGTTGACGCTCGCGTCGCCGGTCAGCATGCCGACGTTCTCGGCGCCGAAAACCTCGATGAGCGCGAAGAACTTCTCCGACACCAGGGCCTTGATCGGCGCGGTGTAGAAGGTGGTCCGGTCGTCGGCCAGGGCGGCGAAGTGCGCGGCGATGGCGACCAGGCTCTTGCCGGAGCCGGTCGGCGTGTTCATGATCAGGTTCGCGCCGGAGACGATCTCGATGACCGCCTCCTCCTGGTGGGGATAGAGGTCCAGCCCGCGCTCGGACGCCCAACTGGCGAACGCGTCGTAGAGGGTGTCGGGGTCGGCGGTCTTCGGCAGCGCGGCGGTGAGTGTCATGGCCGGTCCATGGTGCCTGGAGCACACCCTCGGACGCCAACCGGCCGGCCCGCCTGATTGTTAGGAGGGGGCCCTTCCTATGCACGAGGCGTTAACCGGGGGCCCTTCCTTACACCTTCGTGTAGAGCAGGTCGGCGATCGGACGGCCGGCGGCCAGGGCGCGCCGCTCGAACCGGGTCACCGGGCGGTGCGCGGGCCGGGGCGCGTAGCCGTCGTGCAGGTTGACCAGGCCCGGGTCGCCGTCGAGGGTCGCCCGCATCGACTCGGCGTACTCCGCCCAGTCGGTGGCGCAGTGCAGCGTGCCGCCGACCGCGAGCCGGGAGCGCAGCAGGGCGACGTGCGCCGGCTGGATCAGCCGGCGCTTGTGATGCCGGGACTTCGGCCACGGATCGGGGAAGAAGACGTGCACCGCGTCCAGCGAGTCGGGCGCCAGCAACCCGACCAGGTCCAACGCGTCGCCCTCGGCGATGCGGACGTTGCCCAGGCCCCGCCGGTGCGCGAGGTCCAGCAGGTTCGCGATTCCGGGGGTGTGCACCTCGACCGCCAGATAGTCTCGATCCGGGTCGGCGGCGGCCATTTCGACGGTCGTGTCGCCCATGCCGGATCCGATCTCGAGCACCAGGGGAGCCTGGCGGCCGAAGAGGCCGACGGGATCGAACGGGGCGGCATCGTCGACCCGCAGGCCGTACGTCGGCCACAGCTGTGCCAATGCCGCCGCCTGCCGGCCGCTCATCCGGCCCCGACGCGGGTGGAAGGTACGGATCGTCCGCGCAGGGTGTGGCGCGGCGGCGGGGAACGGTTCGGTGGTGGTCACAGCGAACCGAGCCTACGCGAGCATCGCGGCGGATCGGATGTGAGGTACGACCGGGGGTGAGACCATCATCCCGTACGGCAGACCGGGTGGTCCGGCGGTGCCCGGCGACTGCTCCAGCGCGCCGAGAGGGGGCATCGTGGCAGCGACTCGCAGCGTTCCAGCCCGGTCGGTTGGCTCACTCCCGGCTGCCCTGCTCGCTCTTCCCGCCGCGGCCTCGCTGCTCGTGACCCTGGCGGCCTCGCTGCTCGTCGCCCTGGCGGTCTCGCTGCTGGTGGCTCTGCTCATGCCGGCGACGCCGGCCCGGGCCGCGAATCAGGCCGGCGCGGGCACCGTCGGCCTCCGCGCCGGGCAGCCGTTCACCGGCAGCCAGCCCGACCCCGCCGGGCAGCCCGACGGCCAGCCGGGCGGGCAACCCGGGATGCCCGGTCCGACGGTCTTCGTCGAGGTGACCCCGACCATGGTGCAACCGGGAAACATGGTCGGCATCCGCGCGAGCTGCCACGACAACTCGGTTGGTGACACCGTGGTCTCCGATGCCTTCGGCGAGGTCGCGGTGCATCCGCAGCGCGGACTCCTGTACGGCACGGCCATGGTGCGGGACCGGGTGCAGCCCGGCAACTACCGGGTCAAGCTGGAATGCCGCGGCGGCGAGTCCGCGTCGACAATGATCCAGGTGGTACGCAAGGTCAAGCCCACCCCCGGTCCGGCGACCGGCTTCGGTGGCACCGCCGGTGGCGTCACCGCCGGGCTGCTGCTCCCCGGTGGGCTGGCGCTGACCGTCAGCGGCATGGTCCTCTGGATCGTCGCCGTCCGTCGTCGCGGCACCCGCCGGTGAGGCCGCCATGCCCGCCACCGGTACGCCCCGTCCCGCCGGCAGCCCGCCGCGCCCGGGAGCCCGTGCCGCCGGCAGCCCGCCCCGCTCGGACCTCTTCCAGCCGTACCTCGACCAGCCCGCCCCCGGTCCGCGCGTCGCGCGCCGCGCCCGGGTCGGCAGCGCCACCGCACCGGTGCGCCGGAAGGGGCGGCCGGAGCGCAGCCCCTGGTCTTTCCCGCTCGCCGTGATCTTGGTGATCGCTGGAGTGTTCGCCACCGGCGCCGGGCTCGGCCGGACGGTCGGTGGACCGCTGGACTGGGCCGCAGCCGTCGGCGAGCAGTCGTCGGCCGCCAGCACCGCCGCGCGTACCACCGTCCGGCCGGTCAGCCTCGCCGTGCCGTCGATCGACGTCTCCGCCCCGGTCAAGCCGGTCGGCGAGGCACCGGACGGGTCGATCGCCGCACCGCCGCTGAGTCGGCATCAGGAGACCGGCTGGTACGACCGGGGACCGGTCCCGGGCGAGCCCGGCCCCGCGGTGATCGTCGGGCATGTGGACACCAAGAGCGGCCCGTCGGTCTTCTACAACCTGAGCAAACTGCGGCCCGGCGACAAGATCGAGGTGAGCCGGGACGACGGCTCGACGGTAACCTTCACCGTGGAGTCGGTGGAGCGCTTCCCCAAGGACCGGTTCCCGGCGGACCGCATCTACGGCCAGGACGGCCCGGCCGGGCTGCGGCTGATCACCTGTGGCGGCACGTTCGTCGGCGGCCGGACCGGCTACGAGGACAACGTGATCGTCTTCGCCGCCCTCGACACCGTCCGCAACCCCTGATCCGCCGCTGGCCACCGTGGGTTACACCCGGCCCCCGGTGCGAGGCGACGCTCAGGGCACCTGCTGAACCACCTCGAACTCCAGCAGCGTGGCCCCGGAGGCGACCGGCCGCCGCTGCTGCCCGCCTTCGGTGCCGGCGTGCGCGGCCCGGGCCGGCCCCGCCGCCCAGGCCTGGTAAGCCTCCTCCGACTCCCAGCGGGTGTAGACGAAGTAGCGGTTCTCGCCGGCGATCGGACGCAGCAACTCGAAGCCGAGGAACCCCGGCGAGTTCTCCACGGCGCGGGCCCGGGCCGCGAACCGCTGCTCCAGCTCCGCACCGGCACCGGGCGGGACGTCGATCGCGTTGATCTTCACAACTGCCATGCCCTCACCCTAGTGCCGTCTCTACCAGCGTTGATCGGGTAGCACTGCGGAGGGCCGAACGGCCGCACGTCGGGTTGCCCGGCCAGCATCCCATCCCGAACTGGCGTGATTTCACCCTGAAATATTGATTTCACCCTGAAATATTGATTTCACTCTGAAATCAGCGTCCCCCGACCATTACGCCCGAGCGACAGCCAGCGTTTGCGGCGCCTGTTCCCTGGACTACGTGCGCTGGACTGGTTTAGCCACTTCGCACTCGTACACTTTTGCCCAGAAGTTCCTTAGGACCGACAGCGATGATCCGTGCGTGATGGTGCGTGCCTGCTCGCGGACTACCCAGAAGTCTCCATCGGGAAGCACGAAGGCCCACGCGACGGGCTCGCCATCCTTGGCCAGGACGACGACCTCAGGATGTTGGTCAACCTCCAGGGAGGGAAGGTCGGCGAACTCCTCTGCCCACGGGTCATGATCCTGGCTCACCGGTTGCCCCCTTTGCCGGAGCTTGCCGACAAGTACGACTGCGCCATCGGCACTGTGCGTAGGGCTATCGAGTATCTACAGATCACCGGTGAGCTTCAGGGCCGCCAAGGCAAGGGCACGTATGTGACCGGCAAGCTGCCTCCGGAGTAGGCGGCTTCCGCGCAGTTTCGGGAAGCATGGTCCTGGCGCGCCGGTCACACTCGGTGCCGGTCCGACCTGGTCCGGGTCAGAAGGACTCGACGGGTGGGAGCAGGTCGACGTCGACCACGATGGGGGCGTGGTCGGAGGGGCCCTTGCCCTTGCGGGCCTCGCGATCCACGTACGCCGAGCGGACCGCGCGGGCCACCGGCGCCGAGGCGTACACCAGGTCGATTCGCATGCCCTTGTTCTGGTGGAACATTCCGGCCCGGTAGTCCCAGTAGGTGAAGGGGTGCGGGCCCTTCATCGGGGTGGGCACCACGTCGGTGAGGCCCAGGTCGCGGAGCGCGGCGAGGGCCGCCCGCTCGGCGGGGGTGACGTGGGTGGAGGTGGCGAAGAGCGCCGGATCCCACACGTCGTCGTCGGTCGGGGCCACGTTGAAATCGCCGCAGACGGCCAGCGCCGACGCGCCGGTCAGCTCGGTGTCCAGCGCGTCCCGCAGGGCCGCCAGCCAGGCCAACTTGTACGCGTAGTGCGGGTCGTCGGGGGTGCGGCCGTTCGGTACGTACACCGACCAGACCCGCAGCCCGTCGCAGGTGGCCGCGATGGCGCGGGCCTCGGGCTCGGGGAAACCGGGTTCGTCGGGGAAGCCGACGGTGACGTCGGCCAGGCCGACCCGGGACAGGATGGCCACCCCGTTCCACCGGCCGTCGCTGTGGCTGGCCACGGTGTAGCCCAACTCGCCCACCTCGGCCACCGGGAAGGCACCGTCCGGGCACTTGGTCTCCTGCAGGCAGACCACGTCCGGCCCGGTCCCGGCCAGCCAGTCGAGCAGCCGGGGCAGGCGGGCCTTGACCGAGTTCACGTTCCAGGTGGCCAGGCGCATGAGGCCAGCCTGCCGCATCCGCGGCCGACCCGCCCGGCAGGGGTCGGCCGGGCGGCGTGTTCAGCAGGGTCGACGGGGCCGGCGTGTTAACAAGGGGCCCTTCCTATACACGAGGCGTTAATAGGGGGCCCTTCCTTACAGCTAGCTGTCGTTGTTGGGGCGGGTCTGCTCGGCGAGGAAGCGCTCCAACTCGGCACCGAGTTCCTCGGCGGTGGGCAGCGGGCCGTTCTCCGCGGCGAGCAGGTTCTTGCCGCCGCGACCACGGGCGTACGCGTCGTACTGCTCCTCAAGGGCCTGAACCAGCGCCGACGCCTCGTCGCTCTGGGCCACCTGGCGATCGATCTCGACCCGGACCACCTCGGCGGCCGAACTCAGTCCGTCGCGGGGCAGCAGCAGCCCGGTGCTGCGCGACACCGAGGCCAGCAGCACCTCGGCGGCGGCCGGGTACTCGGCCTGCGCCACGTAGTGCGGCACGTGCGCGGCGAAGCCGAGCGCGTCCCGACCGGCCTCGCCGAGGCGGAACTCCAGCAGGTGACCGACGCTGCCGGGAACCTGCACCCGTTGCAGCCACGGCTCGTAGCCGGCGATCAGCTCGGGTCGGGTGGCGTGCGCGGTCACGCCGGTCGGGCGGGTGTGCGGCACTGCCATCGGGATGGCGTTGAGCCCGACGGTGAGGCGGACGTCCAGCCGGGCGGTGAGCCCGGCGACGGCGGCCGTGAACCGCTCCCACTGAAGGTCCGGTTCGGGCCCGGTGAGCAGCAGGAAGGGGGTCTCGTCGTCGTCGTGGAGCAGGTGCAGCTCCAGCTCCGGCGCGTCGTAGCTCTCCCAGTGGTCCTCCACGAAGGTCATCACCGGACGGCGGGAGCGGTAGTCGAAGAGCTGGTCCAGGTCGAAGCGGGCGACGGGGCTGGATTCCAACGAGTTGAACAGCTGTTCGCGGGCCAGCCGACCGGCGTTGCCGGCGTCGACGAATCCGGTGAGGGCCTGGATCATGACCGGTTGACCGAGGTCGGGCAGATCGTCGGTGAGTTCGTAGAGCTCGTGTGGGTCGAGCACCGGTGCGGCCTCCCTCGATGCGGGTAACGGGAGCGCCAGGTCGGCGGCGTCCCCGTTCGCCAGAACGTACCCGTAATCCTGGCGCATTCCTGTTTCGCCGGCCCGCCCGGCCCGGCATCGGTTCGCACCGGCCCCGGTACACCGTTGCCGGGTCCGGGTACATATGGATGCCCGCGATCAAAGGGAGAGGCCATGAGTGATCCCGCCCCCGCCGATGGTCGGCCGGTGCCGCCGGCCTCGTCCCCGCCCGCCTCGCCTTCGCCTGTCTCGCCGCCGCCAGTCTGCGCGGCGGCTGCGGCCGACGCCGCCGATGCGCCCGAGGCGCCGCCGGTCACCCTCTGGGACCGGATGCGCCAGGATCCGCAGTACGCCCCCGAGCACCTCGCCCTGGAGGCGGTCCGCCGGCTCGGGCCGGAGGCCGCGGCGTGGGCTCGGCAGGCCCGCGCCGAGCAGCCGGGCGCCACCGCCGAGGCGCTGGCGGAGCAGGCGGTACGCCGCTTCGTCAACCGGGCCCGGCTCTCCGGTGCGGTCTCCGGCGCTGCCGGGCTGCCCGGCGCGGTGATCGACGTGGGCGTGCTCGCCTGGACCCAGGCCCGCATGGTGCTGCACATCGCCGCCGCGTACGGGGTGGATCCGAGCCACCCGGACCGGGCCGCCGATCTGCTGGTCCTTCAGAAGGTGCACAAGGTCGCCGCGGGTGCCCGGGTGGCGCTGGGCGTGGCGGCCGGGCGGGAGCGGGCCGGGGCGTTGTTCGGCGGCGGCGAACGGGCACCGCTGGGCCGGGTGATGCTGCGGCTCGGCGTCCGGCTCGCGCAGATGGCCGGCGTACGCGCGGCGAAACGTGCCTTCGCCAAGGTCATCCCCGGCGCGGCGATCGTCCTCGGCACCTGGGCGAACTCTTCGGCCACCAAGCACCTCGCCGACCGGTCCCGGGCCCTGTACCGGCAGTCCGGCCCCCAGGTGCCGCGACCGCGGCGGGGGTGAGAGCCTCAGTCGGCGTACCCGGAGGAGCGCCAGGTCACCTCCGCGAGGCGGGACTGGCCCGACGTGTTGGGGTGGAAGTAGTCAAGCGGGTTGACCAGGTCCAGGTTGAACCGGACCCGGTGCACGGCACCGCGGTCGTAGCGGCAGCGGGAGCCGTACGCCCGGCAGGCCGCCGAGAGTTGGTCGTTGTACGCGTCGACGCGGTCCCGGAACGCCGCCCGGCGTTTCCGGTCGGCGGCGGCGGTCGAGGTCGGCTCGGCCAGCAGCGACGGGCAGATTCCCCGTCGCCAGACGCGTACCGCGCGCTTGTCGTCGTGGCCGACCTCCCAGAGCCGGTACAGGTCGGGGATGCTGACCACCAGGACCCGGGCCTTCGGCCGGCCCTCGCGCAGCACCCGTAGCCCCCGGTCGACCTCGGCCCGGAAATCGGCCACCGGGGTCATCGCGTCGATGCTGTCCCGGCAGGCGTCGTTGGCGCCGATCAGCACGGTCACGTAGTCGGCGCGGTCGCGTACCGCCGCCTCCGCCTGGCCGGCCAGCGCGGTGGCCCGGGCGCCCGGCTTGGCGTGGTTGTACGCCTTGCCGCGCAATCCCGGATTGCGGTCGAGCAGCCGGCGGTAGTGGCTGTCGACCCGCAGCCCGTCCCCGGTGGACCAGGAGTTGCGCTCGCACGAGGTCAGCACCAGGCAGGAGCCGAATCCGGTGGTGATGGAGTCGCCCAGCGCCGCGACCACCTTGGGCGAGCCGGCCGGTGGTTTTCCGGTCGGTCTGGGCGCGGCCTCCCCGCCTCCCTCGCAGGCCAGCGCGACAAGCGCGAGTAGACAGACGGCAGCGGTGGTCAAACGTCCAGGCATGACTTCCCCAGCCTCACAGCGCAGAGCGATGGCATGGTGACTCTACGCGCGCCCCGGTCGGTGGTGACGGGGCGCTGTCGGGGATGCGGCAGATCCCTGTCGCCGCGCCGGCCATCGTGGTAGGCGCATTCGGGTGTTCAGGCTTGCCCGGCGCTGCGGTCAGCGGGCCGGGCGCCAGGGCGGCTGGTGCCCGTGCAACCACCATTGCAGGGCCCGGGTGATCCGGGGCTGTGCGGAGGTGAGCCACCAGTGCTTTGTCACAGGCGGCTGCTCGACTGGACGGATGACGAACCAGGACATGATCCTCGTGCTCGGCGCCACCGGTACGACCGGGCGGCGCGTGGTCCGTCGGTTGCGGGACGCCGGTCAGCCGGTCCGCCCGGCCTCCCGCTCCGGGGAGGTGCGTTTCGACTGGACCGATCCGGGTTCCTGGCGATCCGCCCTGACCGGTGCCACCGCGATGTATTTGATGGCTCCGCACGAGATGCCGGTGGAGTCCGATTTAGTCCGGCTGGCGGTGGCACACGGGGTACGCCGCGTCGTACTGCTCTCCAGCCGGGCGATCGAGGCGATGGGTGACGAACGGCTGATGGCCGCCGAGGAGGCGGTACGCGACTGCGGCGCGGAGTGGACGATTCTGCGGCCCGACTGGTTCGACCAGAACTTCGACGAGGGGGTCTTCCGGGACGCCGTACTCGCCGGGGAGATCGCCCTGCCGGTGGGGGAGGCCCGGCAGTGCTTCGTCGACGCCGACGACATCGCCGACGTCGCGGTGGCCGCCCTCACCGGCACCGGTCACGCCGGCCGGACGTACGAGATCACCGGGCCGCAGGCGCTCTCCTTCGGCGAGGTCGCGCAGATCCTCACCGAGGCGGTCGGCCATCCGGTGCGCCATCTCGGCGCCGCCGACGACTACCGGTCCGTGATGCTCTCGCTGGGGCTGCCGGCCGGGCAGGTGGCGGGCGAGATCGCGGCGTTCGGGGCGCTGCGCGACCTCGGTGACTCCGCGCCGACCGCGGCGGTGCGTCAGGTCACCGGCCACGAGCCGAAGAGCTTCCAGGCGTACGCCACCGAGGCGGCCGCCCGCGGCGCCTGGCGTTCCTGACCGGCGAGGGGGTGACGTCCGAAAGCGGGCGGGGTGACGGTTAGCCCCGTCGGCGCCGGGTAGGTGGGGGTGATGACGAGATCACAGCCCCGGCGTGCCCGCGGCACGGTCGGCCACGCGTACAGCGCCCTGAATCTGCGGCTCGCGCTGGCCAGCTTCGGGCTCGTCAGCATGATCGTGTTCGCGGTGCTGGCCTTCCGCGCCGACCTGGCCTGGCTCGGCGTCGCCTGCGTCGTCTTCGCGGTGGTCGCCGTCGTCGACCTGGCCGTGATCCAACGTCGCCGCGCCGCTCGCCGCCGGGAGGAGCCCGGGGTGCGGCACTCGCTCTTCGAGTGACTGGAGTTGCCCTGATGACGATCGCCACCACCAACCCCGTCACCGGTCAGGTGCTCAAGACGTACGGTGCGATGTCCGACGAGCAGGTCGACGACGCGATCGAACGGACCGACCTGGCCTACCGGCAACTGCTCGGCACCACAATCGAGCAGCGGGGTCGATGGCTGACCGCGGTGGCGGAACTGCTCGAAGCGGAACGGGACGACATCGCCCGGCTGATGACCACCGAGATGGGCAAGACGCTCGCCGCCGCCAAGGCCGAGGTCACCAAGTGTGCGACCGCCTGCCGGTTCTACGCCCGCCACGCCGCCGAGTTCCTCGCCGACGTGCCGGCCGATGCGGCGGCGGTCTCCGCCACCCGGGCCTTCGTCCGGTACCAGCCGATCGGGCCGGTGCTCGCGGTGATGCCGTGGAACTTTCCGCTCTGGCAGGTCATGCGCTTCGCCGCACCGGCGTTGATGGCCGGCAACACCGGGCTGCTCAAGCACGCCTCCAACGTGCCGCAGACCGCGCTGCTGCTGGAGGACGTGTTCCGCCGCGCCGGCTTCCCCGAGGGCGCCTTCACCACCCTGCTGGTCGGCTCCGAGGTGGTGGAGAAGATCCTCCGCGATCCCCGGGTACGGGCCGCCACGCTGACCGGCAGCGAGCCCGCCGGCCGGTCGATCGCCCAGATCGCCGGTCGGGAGCTGAAGAAGACCGTGCTGGAGTTGGGCGGCAGCGACCCCTTCGTGGTGATGCCCTCGGCCGATGTGGAACTGGCCGCCGAGGTGGCGACCACCGCCCGCTGCCAGAACAACGGCCAGTCCTGCATCGCGGCCAAGCGCTTCATCGTGCACGCCGAGGTTTACGACGCCTTCGCCGAAGCGTTCGCGCACCGGATGTCGGCGCTGCGGGTGGGCGACCCGATGGACGACGCCACCGACGTCGGTCCGTTGGCCAGCGAGCGGGGCCGCGACGAGGTCGACGCCCAGGTCCGCGACGCGGTCGACAAGGGAGCCACGGTGCTCTGCGGCGGGGAGAAGCCGGGCGGTGAGGGCTGGTTCTACCCGCCGACGGTGTTGGCCGACCTGCGTCCGGAGATGCGGATGTGGAGCGAGGAGGTGTTCGGGCCGGTCGCCGGGCTGTACCGGGTGTCGTCGTACGACGAGGCGATCGAGTTGGCCAACGGCACCGCCTTCGGCCTCGGCTCGAACGCCTGGACCCGGGACCCGCAGGAGCAGGAGCGCTTCGCCGCCGACCTGGTGGCCGGTTCCGTCTTCATCAACGGCATGACCACCTCCTATTCCGAGCTGCCGTTCGGCGGGGTGAAGAACTCCGGCTACGGTCGCGAGTTGTCGGCCCAGGGGATGCACGAGTTCTGCAACGTGAAGACCGTCTGGATCGGCGAGGGCACGGCCGGTGCAGGTGCCGGCGCCCACGCCGAGTAGCCGGGGGGCGCGTTAACAAGGGGCCCTTCCTATACCGCAGGCGTTAACAAGGGGCCCCTGCTTACATCCGTGCCGGGGTGGGTAACCAACGGCGGCATGACGGCGATCGGTTTCCACGCTTCCCACGAGCAGATCCACCCGCGCGCCCTGCTGGAGGCGGTCACCCACGCGGAGAGCGTCGGCTTCGACGCGGCCATGTGCTCCGACCACTTCGCCCCGTGGAGCGAGCGCCAGGGCCATTCCGGTTTCGCCTGGTCCTGGCTCGGTTCGGCGCTCCAGGCCACCGGGCTGTCGTTCGGTGTGGTCAACGCGCCCGGACAGCGCTACCACCCGGCGATCATCGCCCAGGCGATCGGCACCCTCGGCGCGATGTACCCGGGCCGGTTCTGGGCGGCCCTCGGCTCCGGTGAGGCGGCCAACGAGCACATCACCGGCGACGTCTGGCCCCGCAAGGACGTCCGCAACGCGCGGCTGCGCGAGTGCGTCGACGTCATCCGCGCCCTGCTGGACGGCGAGGAGGTCAGCCATGACGGCCTGGTCCGGGTCGACCGGGCCCGGTTGTGGAGCCGGCCCGAGCAGCCGCCGGCCCTGGTGGGTGCCGCGGTGAGCGTGGAGACCGCCCGCTGGTGCGCCGAATGGGCGGACGGGCTGATCACCGTCAACGCACCGACCGAGCACCTGCGCCGGATGATCGACGCCTACCGGGGCGCGGGCGGTCGCGGGCCGCTGCACCTCCAGGTGCACCTGAGCTGGGCGCCCGCCCAGGCCGAGGCCGAGGCGATCGCGTACGACCAGTGGCGCAGCAACGTCTTCGCCCCGCCGGTCTGTTGGGATCTGACCACGCCCGAGCACTTCGACGTGGTCTCCGCCGAGGTGCCGATGGCCCGCCTCGCCGAGGTGGTCAACATCTCCGCCGACCTGGGGCGGCACGTGGGCTGGCTGGAGGAGTACGTCGACCTCGGCTTCGACCAGATCGCGCTGCACCACGTCGGGCAGGAGCAGCGGCCGTTCCTGGACGCGTTCGGCGACCGGGTGCTGCCGAAGCTGCGCGGCCGGACCGGTTGAGGGGCGCGACTCAGTCGAGTCGACGGACCAGCACCTGGCCGGGCCAGGGCGGATGTCCCGGGCGCTGCACGGTGAACGGGTCGGTGGCGGTGAAGCCCTGCCGCTCGTACCAGCGCACCAGCGCCCGGTCGTCGCCCGCGTAGCAGTCCACCCGCAGCAGGCCGACGCCGCGTTCCCGGGCCAGCTGCGCGGCGTGCGTCAGTAGCCGTCCGCCGAGCCCCGCGCCGGCGTACGCCCGGTCGGTGACCAGCAGGTTCACGTAGAGCTCCGGCTCGGTGGCCGGTGGCACGTACTCGGTGGCCGTGCCCACCACCAGTGCGCCGACCGGCCGATCACCCGTCTGCACCAGCCACAGCCCACCGCCGGTGGTCCAGGCGGCGGCCTGCGCGATGCGGCGCGGATCGGTCGAGGCGGGCCCGGTGCCCCACTGCCCGGTGCGCCCCCGCGCCGCCAGCCAGGCCGTGGCGTCGTCGAGCAGCCGCAGCACCGCGGTGGCGTCTGTTGGCCCGCCGGGCCGCAGCAGGAGATCGTTCATTCCGCCATGCTGCCATCCCACCCGTGAGCACGGTGATCAGGAAGTTCTGGTCCGGACTCCGCGGAGCCCGGACCAGAACTTCCTGATCACTCGGTGGTGGTGGGGGCCGGGTGGGGCACCGGTCGCCGACGGCGCCCCACCCGGGGATCAGGAGACGGCGCAGGGAGCGCCGTTGACCGTGATCAGGTACGGGGACGGATTGGCGAGCTTGCCGGTGGTGGCGTTGAAGCCGAACATCTGCGTCCCACCGGGAGCGATCCGGGCGTTGTACGACTCGTTCTTCGCGGTGACCGTGGCACCGGACTGGGTCACGTTCGCCATCCACGCCTCGCGTACCTTCGCGTCACCGGTGAACGCGAACCGGACGGTCCAGCCGTTCACCGTGGCCGTGCCGGTGTTGCGGATGGTCAGCTGGCCGGTGAAGCCGGTGCCGCCCTGCCAGGCGCCGTAGTTGGTGTAGGTCACCGCGCAGCTGGGCGCGGGCACGGCTGCGGCGTCGCCCTGGTCGGCCAGGAACGAGGCGATCCAGGTAAGCGCCGAGTTCCAGTTGATCGCCACCTCGTTCGTGGAGTACGAGGCGATGTCGTCGACGTAGCAGAACATCGGCGCGCAGCCGGCGAGCAACTGCTCCACGAACGGGTCCTGGAGGGCCGCGTTCGCGCCACCGGCGATCGAGCCGGCGGGGGGCTTCGGCGTGCTCGGGTCGAGCTGGTGGCCGAAGATCCGGCTGTGCTGGTTCTCCGCCGCGTGCTCGCCGTATCCGGTCACGTACGAGATGTTCAGCGCGTTGCGGCCGAGGATGTAGTCCATCGTCTGCACCGCGCCGTCGCGGTACTTCGCCTGCCCGGTCAGGTCGAAGGCGGTGGCCAGCACGACGGCGTTGTTGATGATCGCGCCGTTGCCGCCCCAGAAGTAGCTGTCCCGGTCGCCGGGCATGGGCAACCCGTACGCCTGCTGGCGGATCTCGGCGAGGTAGTTGTCGGCGGCGGCGGTGACCGACGCCCGGACCCGGGCCAGGTCGGCGGCGGGCAGCCCGTTGGGCACCGTCGCCAGGTCGAGCCGGCCCAGCGCGGCGACGCTCTGCCAGCCGAAGCCACGCGGGTCGAAGACGTCACCGGTGTGGTGCGGCGACGCGGTCAGGTCGGTCAGGTAGGTGCGCTCGCCGGTGGTCAGGTACAGCTCGGCGGCGGCCCAGTAGAACTCGTCGGTGACGTTGCTGTCGTCGTACGCGCCGCCGCCGTTGCCGTCGGTCGGGCTGGCGTACCGGGTCGGGTTGGCCTTGGCCGCCGCGTACGCGGTCTTCGCCGCACTGCCGCAGCGCTGCGCGAACTCCTTGTCGTACGGGGCGAAGAGTCGGGCGCACTGGGCGGCGACGGCGGCCAGGTTCAGCGTGGCGGCGGTGGACGGCGGGTGCAGCTCGCGCGGCTCCGGGTCGTCCTCGGGCTGCAACGGCAACCCGGTCCAGTTCCGGTCGTGGATCTTGTGGTGGGCCATCCCGGCCAGCGGCTTGCCGGCCGGCACCTGCATGCGCAGCAGGAAGTCCAGCTCCCAGCGGGCCTCGTCGAGGATGTCCGGCACCCCGTTGTCGCGCTCGGGCACCCGCAGCGTGCCGTCGCCGAGGGCGGCACCGAACTTCGCCGTGGCGGCGTTCTTGGTCCGCTCGAAGGTGCTCAGCAGCTGGTAGGTGGCGATGCCGCCGTTGACCACGTACTTGCCGTGGTCGCCCGCGTCGTACCAGCCGCCGCGTACGTCCAGCCGGTAGTCGCAGACGCCGGGCTGGCAGGGCACGTCGGTGTCGCCCTGGTTCGGGGCGACGCCCAGGTGCCCGGCCGGGCGGGCGTACTCCTCGCCGACCAGGTCACCGTCGATGGCGATGCCGCTGCGCTGGATGTAGAAGAACTGGAGCGCGTCCGAGCGGAGCTGGTCGTAGAGCGTGCCGGAGATGTCGAACGGGTGGCTGACCTCCCCGTCCACGGCCAGCGTCAGGCCCTGCCCCGGCGTGCGGTACGACGAGAAGTCGACCGAGTGCACGTTCTGCGCCGACGCCTGGTCCACCCCGCGCGGGGTGGTGGTGCCGCTGGCCAGCACGGCGCCGGCGGCGGACCGGAGCTGCCAGGGCAGCGCCCCGGTCGCCTCGGTGACCACTGTGGCGTTCTTCGGACCGTTAGGCAGGTAGCCGACCTGGTTGACGCGTACCCGTGGGCCGGTGTCCGGCTCGTACGGCTCGGGCGGGTTTCCGCCGCGCAGCGAGACGTTGTCCAGGCAGATGGTCTGCTCCTCGGCGCTGCCGCCGACCTGGAAGATGAGCTGGGCACGCGAGTCGTCCTCGGGGGCCACGAAGGTGCGCTCGATCCGCTGCTGCGTCGGCGTGGCGGCGGCCACCACGCTGTAGTAGCCGGTGTAGGGGGCGTTGCCGAGTTGCAGCACGGCGGTGACCGAGGCGCCGGGGGTCGCGGTGACGTCGAAGCCGAGGGTGTATTCGGCACCGGCGACGAGCGGGACGGCGTCCTGGCCGATGCCGGCGTCCCAGGGGTTGGCCAGCCCGCCGGCGACGGTGGTGCAGAGCTGGCCGTCGGTGACGCCGAGCGGCCCGGTGCCGAAGGAGAACCAGGGCGACACGCCCGCGCTGAAATCGCCGTTGGTGATCTGTTCGGGAGCGTCGGCCGGGGGATCGGCGTGGGCTGTGCCGGCGCTCGGGCCGATCAGCGCCACGGTGGTCGCCGCGGCGAGCACCGCGAGACGACGTCGGGATGGCGTCACGGATATTCCTTCCGACGAGCGGGACGGAGGCGTACGGGTGGCGGGAAAACCTGGGAGCGCTCCCAGGTATCGGGCATGTTTCCAGGACAAAGGCAAGCTGTCAATTGATCCCGCCCGATGCGCTTCGGGGTCTGTCGGCAGTGAGATTCGCCGCGCCACGCCCGGTCCTCCTGATCTCCTAGAGACAACCGCGCCCTCCGCCTGGCAGGCTGCGTGCCATGACCCTGAAGCTGCGTTCCGCCGGGACGAGCGACCGTGGGCTGATCCGTAGCGGTAATCAGGACGCGGTGCACGCCGGTGCCTGGTTGGTCGCCGTCGCCGACGGCATGGGTGGCATGGCCGCCGGCGACCTGGCCAGCTCCATCGCCATCGAGGCGATCGCTCCGCTGGACGTGGAGACCCCCGAGCACGCGTTGGTGGCGGCCCTGCAGAGCGGCATCGAGTTGGCCACCGCCCGGATCCGCCAGGCGGTCACCCAGGACCCGCAGCGGCAGGGGATGGGCACCACGCTTACCGCGCTGTTGTTCGCGCGTACCGGCAGCTGCCTGGCCCTGGTCCACGTGGGCGACTCCCGGGCGTACCTGTTCCGCGACGGCGTGCTCAAGCAGATCACCCGGGACGACACCTTCGTGCAGATGCTCGTCGACCAGGGCCTGATCACCCCCGACCAGGCCGGTAGCCATCCTCGCCGGGCCGTGGTCACCCAGGCGTTGCAGGGCGACGAGATTTCCCCGACGTACGCGACGATGGTTCCCCGCCCCGGCGACCGCTGGCTGCTCTGCAGCGACGGGCTCTCCAATGTCGTCCGCGCGGACACCCTGGCCGAGGTGCTGGCCGGCTACCCGGACCGGGAGGCGTGCACGCGGAAGCTGATCGACCTGGCGTTGCGCGCCGGTGGCCCGGACAACGTCACAGTCGTCGTCGCGGACGTGGTCGACGAGGAGTGAGCCGGGTCAGCGCCGCCGACCGGCGGACCGGGTCGGCGGCGCCGTGGTCGGATCCTCCGGCCAGGGGTGGCGCGGATAGCGACCCCGCAGCTCGGCCCGGACCTGCCGGTAACCCGTGCGCCAGAACGACCCCAGGTCGGCGGTGACCGCCACCGGTCGCCCCGCCGGGGAGAGCAGGTGCAGCAGCACCGGCACCCGGCCACCGGCGATCCGTGGCGCCGCCGCCCAGCCGAAGGTCTCCTGGAGTTTGACGGCGAGCACCGGTGCGGCCGGATCGGCGTAGTCCACCCGGATCCGGGAACCGCTGGGCACCGCGATCCGTTCCGGGGCCAGCTCGTCCAGCCGCCCCGCCAGCGACCAGGGCACCATGCGCCGCAGCGCGGCGGCCACGTCGATCCGGGCCAGGTCCGCGCGGCGGCGCGCGCCGGCCAGCTCCGGGCCGAGCCAGTCGGCCGCGCCGGCCAGCAGCGCCTCGTCGGCGACGTCCGGCCACTGTGTGCCGAGCGCCTGCCGGCAGAACGCCAGCCGTTCGCGCAGTGCCCGCGCCGCCGGGGTCCAGGTCAGCAGGTCGAGACCGACGCTGCGCAGGCCGGTCAGCAGGGCGGCGGCGACCTCGGCCGGGGCGGGCCGGGACAGCGGGCGCTCGACCAGCTCGATCGCGCCCAGCCGGGTCACCTCCCGGGCCAGCACGTCGGTACCGGACCAGCCCACCTCCCGGTCGGTACGCAGCGACGGCGCACCGGCCTCGCGGGCGGTCGCCTCGTCGAGCACGGCGGCGAATCGGATCCGGGCGGTCGGTGCGCCGGGAGAGCGGTCCGCCACCGCCACGGCCAGCCAGTCGGCACCGGCCAGCGCCGACCCCGACGCCAGCTCCGCAGCGGTTCCGCCGCTCATCAGGTACGCCGTGCCGCCCGGCCGCCGGGCCCGGGCCAGCCGTTCCGGGTACGCCAACCCGACCAGCAGCCCGGCGGCGAGGTCGTCGGGGAACGGCAGCGGCCCCGGGTCGGGCTCGCCGGTGGCGGTCGCCGCCGGTTGTCCGGCGGGCCGGTCCGGACGCCCGGTCCCGGCCGAGCCGTCGCCGGTGGCGGCCAGGACGGCCCGCAGCCGGCGTGCCTCGGCCCGCCAGCGGGCGGTCGCGGCGGGATCGGTGCCGGCGCGTAGCCGTCGCCAGACGGCGGCGACGTCGTCGCCGGGCCGGGCCACCGACTCCTCGGCGAGCAGTGCCACCACCTCGGCGGCGCGGTCGGCCCCCACCCGCCCGGCACCGTCGAGCAGCGCCCGGGCCAGCCGGGGAGGTGCTCCGGCGGCGGCGATCGCCCGACCCCGCGCGGTGATCCGGCCATCCGCGTCGAGGGCGCCCAGGGTACGCAACGTCTGCCGGGCCACCGTCATGGCCGCTGCCGGCGGCGGGTCGGGCAGCGCGAGCCCGGTGCCGTCCGGTGCGCCCCAGGCGGCCAGTTCCAGGGCGAAACCGGTGAGGTCGGCGGCGGCGATCTCCGGCTCCGGCTGGGCCGGCAGTCGCTCGTGCGTGGCCTCGGCCCAGCAGCGGTAGACGTGACCGGGCGCCTCCCGGCCGGCCCGGCCGGCGCGCTGGGTGGCCGCCGCCCGGGACACCGGCACGGTGACCAGCGCGCCCAGCCCTCGGGCCAGGTCGAGCCGGGCGATCCGGGACAGCCCGGCGTCCACCACCGTCCGCACGCCCGGCACGGTCAGGCTGCTCTCCGCCACCGCCGTGGCCAGCACCACCCGTCGCCGCGGTCCCGGCCGCAGGGCGGCATCCTGTTCGGCGCCGTCCTGCCGGCCGTGCAATCGCAGCATGTCGACGTCGTCGCGCAGGTCGGCCAGCCGTCCGGCGACGGCGGCGATCTCGCCGACCCCGGGCAGGAAGACAAGCAGGTCACCGGTGCGTTCGCGCAGCGCCCGCCGGACCGTGGCCGCAACGTGGTCGAGCAGGCCCCGGTCCACCGGGCCCGCACCGGGCGGCGGCACCGGCCGGGCCGGCGGCGCCCAGATCCGGGTCACCGGATGCAGCGCCGCCGTGGCGTGGATGATCGGCGCGGGTGTCGCGCCGCCGAGCAGGGCGGCGAAGCGGTCGGCCTCCGGGGTCGCGGACATCGCCAGCAGCCAGAGCTCCGGCCGCAGCGCGGACCGGGCCTCCACCGTGAAGGCGAGCGCGAGGTCGGCGTCGAGTTGCCGCTCATGGACCTCGTCGAGCAGCACCGCGCCGACGCCGGCCAGTTCCGGATCGTGGTGCAGCCGACGGACCAGCAGGCCGGTGGTGACCACCTCGATGCGGGTGCGGCTGCCGGTGCGGCGCTCACCGCGTACCGCGTACCCCACCTGTTCACCGACCCGCCCGCCGAGCAGGGCCGCCATCCGCCGGGCCGCGGCGCGGGCGGCCACCCGGCGGGGTTGGGCGACGATCACCCGCCCTTCGACCGCGTCGGCCACCGCGAGCGGCGCGAGGGTGGTCTTCCCGGTCCCCGGCGGTGCCACCAGGACGGCGGCACCGGCCGAGCGCAGGGCCGACACCACCGCCGGTAGCACCGGCCGGACCGGCAGGTCGAGGGGCACGTCCGAGAGCACGGCCCAGTCTCCCACCGCGTCCCGCCGGGCCGGGCGGGACGGGTTCGGTCAGCGAGTGGGGATGCTGGCGACGAAGGTGTGCCAGGCCGACGGTGGGAAGGCCAGGACCGGACCCTGGCGATCCTTGCTGTCCCGGACCGCGACCCCACCGTCGACGGTGGCGACCTCGACGCAGTTGCCGTTGCCCACACTGCGCGTACTGGTACGCCACTTCGCCCGGGCGAGGTCGAGCGCGGTCATCGCGATCCCCTTCGTCGTAACCGAAAGTGACCGCGCAGCAGCGGTCACGTAAAGTAGCGAGAAGCTTCTTTCAGGCGGACCAGGGACGCCGCCGGATCGAGCGCCAGGCGACGCAGCCTCTCGTGCACAAGGCTATACGAGCGCACCTGCGCGGCCTCCTCCAGTGCCAGGCCTGTCGTGAGATTTTCCAGGTAGACCACGGCGGCGTCGGCCGCGTCGGCGAAGGTGAGGAGGACATACGGTGAACTCATCGCGGGATGTCCGCCAGCGCTGAACGGAAGTACTTGGATTGTGACGTTCGGTAGCTGAGCGACGGACTCCAAATGGGACAGTTGGTCCGCCATGACGCTCCGATCGCTCACGGGACGTAACAACACCGCCTCGTTCAGCACCACCGACAGTTCGGCCGGGCTCTCCCCGCGCAGGACGTCCTGCCGGCGCAGCCGGGCGGCCACCTTGCGGTCCAGGTCGTCCTCGCCCGCGGTCAACCGGTAGACCTCCCGGGCGTACGCCTCGGTCTGCAACAGGCCCGGCACCGCCTCGGCCTCGTAGGTGCGCAGGGTGGCGGCCTCGGCCTCCAGTCCGACGTAGAACTCGAACCACTCCGGCAGCACGTCGCTGTAGTGCTGCCACCAGCCCCGTTGTTGCGCGCCGCGGGCGATTTCGATGAGCGCCTCGGCGTCGTTGCCGGTGACCTGGTACAGCGCCAGCGCGGCGCGTACGTCGCGCGGCTTGATGCCGATCTGGGCGTTCTCGATGCGGGACAGGTTGCTCTTGGACATGTCCAGTTGCCGGGCGGCGACATCCAGGGTCATTCCGGCGCGTTCGCGCAACTGGCGCAGTTCCCGGGCGATGCGGCGGCGGCGGACGGTGGGGCTCGCGGTCACCCTCCGAGTCTGTCATGGGAATAAGTGCAGGTCGCATCAGCACGGAGTGCAACCGCCAAAAACGGGAGTTGCGTTGCAGTAGCGCTCGGTGCATCCTTTCCCGGGTTAGCGATCAATGGACGGCGGCCGGGGAGGACGTTTGCTCATCGCCGACGAGTTCTTCCTGATCGCGCATAACGACACCCGGGGCAAGGCGAAGCTGCATCCGGCGGCGACCGGTCTCGGCCTGGCCGCCGGACTCCTCGGCGAGCTTGTCCTCTATGGACACATCACCGTCGAGTCGGCGCAGGTCAGCGTGATCGACCGTCGTCCGCCGGGCGACGCGCTGGCGCACACCGTGCTGGACCAACTGATCGGCGAGGCGCAGCACCAGGCGGTGCGGACCTGGCTCAGCTTCCTTGCCCAGACCTCGGTCACCTCGGTGGGGGAGCGGTTGGCCCGGGCCGGCGTGCTGCGCCGGCAGGAGACCCGGCGGCTGCTGCGGACCACAGTCACGTACCTGCCGATCGACCTCAACGTGGCCGCCTGGCCGGCCACCCGCCTGCGTGCGGTGCTGGAACGGGCGGAGCCGCCCAGCGTGCCCGACGCGCTGCTGCTCGGTCTGGTCGCCGCTGCCGGGCTGACCCGCGAGGTGCTGTGGAGCGCGGGTCCCCGCGCCCACCACCGGCTCAACCTGATCGTTCCGGCGTTGCCGGCTCCGCTGAAGGAACTGGTGGCGCACACCGAGGCCGCTGTGGGTGCGGCCGTGCTGCGCGGCGCCCCCTGACGACCCGGCACGCCCTGAACCGGTACCCCCTCCTCTGATGAACCGGAGCAGTTCATGTCCTCGACAGCGACAACCAACAGACCGAGCAACGTCTCCGAGGCACTGGCCCGTGGGCGGCTCGGCGTGCCGTCGGTGGTCTTCTTCGTTCTTTCCGCGGCGGCGCCGCTGACCGTGGTCGCCGGTGTGGTCACCACCGGCTACGGGGTCGTCGGGGTGCTCGGCATCCCGTTGGCCTTCCTGGTGGTGGCCGCGGTGCTGGCCCTGTTCTCCGCCGGCTACGTGGCGATGGCCCGCCGGATGGCAAACGCCGGCGCCTTCTACGCGTACGTCACCCGTGGCCTTGGTCGTCCGGCCGGGGTGGGCACGGCGTGGGTCGCCCTGATCGCGTACAACGCGCTCCAGGTCGGCCTCTACGGAACCATCGGCGCGGCGGCCACGCCGGTGCTGGACCGGCTCTTCGGGATCGAGCCGGTGTGGTGGATGGTGGCGCTGGTGGCCTGGGCGCTGGTGGGGATGCTCGGTCTGCTCCGGGTGGACATCAACGGGATGGTGCTGGCGGCGCTGCTCTGCGCCGAGATCGCCATCATCGTGGTCTTCGACCTCGGTCAACTGGGCAACCCGGCCGGTGGCGACGTCAGCTTCGCCGCCTTCTCGCCGGAGAACTTCTTCGTGCCCGGGGTCGGCGCGGTGCTGGTGCTGGCGATCCTCGGTTTCGTCGGCTTCGAGGCATCCGTGGTGTTCAGCGAGGAGAGCAAGGACCCCAAGCGCACCGTGCCGATGGCCACCTACCTGTCGGTGGCGATCATCGCGGCGGTCTACGCGCTCTCCTCGTGGAGCATGACGGTCGCCATCGGCCCGGACCGGATCGTCGAGGAGGCCGGCACCCAGAGCGTCGACCTGATCTTCAACCTGGCCGGGGCACACCTGGGCGATACCGTGCTCACCATCGGCCAGGCGCTCTTCCTGACCTCGGTGCTGGCCGCCATGATCTCGTTCCACAACACCACCGCGCGGTATGCCTTCGCGCTGGGCCGGGAGCGGGTGCTGCCTGCGGTGTTCGGGCGGACCTCGCCGACGACCGGCGCGCCCCGGGCCGCCTCGCTGGCGCAGAGCACGCTCGGCCTGCTGGTGATCATCCTGTACGCGGTGAACGGCTGGGACCCGGTCCTTCAGCTGTTCTTCTGGCTCGGCACCAGCGGCGGCTTCGGCGTACTGCTGCTGATCGCGACCACCGCCGTGGCGATCATCATGTACTTCGCCCGCAGCGGTGAGCGGGAGACGCTGTGGCGCCGGCTGATCGCCCCGGGCATCGCGGCGATCGCACTGATCGCGATCATCGTGCTGGCGGTGCAGAACTTCGCCAACCTGCTCGGGGTCGAGCCGGACTCGCCGCTGCGCTGGATCTTCCCGGCGGTCTATCCGGTGGCGGCGCTGCTCGGCGTGCTCTGGGCGCTGGTGCTGCGCCGCAACCGCCCCGACACGTACGCTCGCATCGGGCTGGGCGCGGAGAGCGCGGCGGCGGTCGTCGTACCTTCGGCGCCGGTCACCGAGCCGACGCCGGTCAGCACGGAGGTACGACGATGACGCAGCCGGGCATCGGACGGCTCGACCTGCCCGACGCCCGCTGGGTGGCCGAGCGGATCGCCGAGGCGTTCATGGTGCTGGACCAGCCCCGCTGGCTGGTGCCGGACGAGGCCAAGCGGGAGTCGGTGCTGGCCGGGCAGTTCGAGATCCTGGTCGAGCACGCGATGCGGCACGGCCTGGTGTTCGGCACCGAGAAGCGCGACGGGGTGGCGGTCTGGCTCCCGTCGATCGGCGACCCGCTGCCGCCGCCGGAGGACTACGACGCACGGCTCGCCGCCGTCTGTGGGGAGTGGACGCCGCGCTTCGTGCATCTGGACGAGTTGTTCGCCGCCCATCACCCGCACGCCGACCACCACCACCTGGCGTTGTTGGCCGTCCGGCCGGACCGCCAGGGCCAGGGCGTCGGCAGCGCGTTGCTCCGCCACCATCACGCCTGGTTGGACGCCAACGGCGTACCGGGTTATCTGGAGGCGAGCAGCGAGACCAGCCGCGACCTGTACGCGCGGCACGGCTACCGGGTGTCCGAGCCGTTCCGGCTGCCGGACGGTACGCCGTTCTGGCCGATGTGGCGGGAGCCGCTCGCCGGCTGAGCCGACCGGAGACACGACGGTGGCCGGGTCCTGCCGGACCCGGCCACCGTCGCCACCCCCTCTAGTAAGTGCCGTCGAGCTGGCCGCGCAGCTTGGTCAGTGCCCGGGCCAGTAGCCGGGACACGTGCATCTGCGAGACACCGATCTGCTCGGCGATCTGCGACTGGGTCAGGTTGCCGTAGAACCGCAGCGTCAGAATCTTCTGCTCGCGCTCGTCAAGCGTGGCCAGCGCGGGGCCCAGGGCCACCCGCAGCTCGGCCAGCTCGAACTCGCTGTCCTCGCCGCCGAGCATGTCGCCGAGTTCGGTCGCCCGGTCCCCGTCGCCGGTCGGCGTGGACAGCGACACCGCGTTGTAGGCGCGGGCACCTTCCAGGCCCTCCAGCACCTCTTCCTCGGTCAGCTTGAGGTGGGCGGCGATGTCGGCCACCGTCGGCGAGCGGCCCAGGGTCTGGAGCAGCGAGCTGTTGGCGTCGGAGATGGCCAGCCGCAGCTCCTGCAACCGCCGGGGAACCCGGATGTCCCAGGTGCGGTCCCGGAAGTGGCGCTTCAGCTCGCCGATGATGGTGGGGATCGCGTAGCCGGCGAAGTCGACCCCACGGGTGGGGTCGAACTTGTCGATGGCCTTGATCAGGCCGACGGCCGCGGTCTGGGCCAGGTCGTCGGTGGGCTCGCCGCGCCCGCTGTAGCGGTGTGCGAGGTGGTTGGCCAGCGGCAGCCAGGCCTCGATCGCCCGGTCGCGCAGGGCGGCGCGGGACGGGTGCCCGGCCGGCAGTGCGGCCATCGCGTTCAGCAACTCGGTGGCGCTGTCGGAGAGCGCCCGCGGGTCGAGCTTCGGTGCCGCGGTCGTCGAGGCGGTCGCCGCCTCGCTGATCGTTTGCGCGGTCATGGTGGTCCTCCCTGCACCTCGTCCGCGGATAAAGACGTGACGCTTTGGTTTAGTGGTGTTAGCCGTTCGGAAGTCACCATAGCCTGATCGTCTCCCAGAAATCTAGCCGAACGGACGATGTACTTAAGTTATTTTAAATCACAAAAGCGACAAAAGCGGATCCACGGCGGCGGCCGAGCTGTCCGCAGGTGGCGGTTTCGGGCAACTGCCGGCCCGCGGACTGTCGTCTTTCCGTCGTTGTCCCGTGAGCGGGACTGCCCGTAGCGTCACGGTGGACCCCTACCCGGAGGCGCTGTGCTCGACCCTGCCGTTCCCCAGCTCGTGGTCAACTGCCGCACCCTCTACTTCAGCTGGTTACCGGCGGACCCGGAGGCGGTGGCGGCGCTGGTCCCGGCCGGGCTGCGGCCCCAGGCGGACCGGCAGGTCTTCATGAACCAGTACGTCGTCGACGACGAGAGCCAGACCAGCGGCTTCGGCTCGTACTCGCTGGCCTACCTCGGGGTGACCCTGGTCGGCGCGGACGCTCCCGACGGGGTGACCCCGGGCGGCTGGTGGACGCACTACGTGACCTCCAGTGAGCGCGTCCGCGACTACGCCCTCGCCCGTGGCGCCCCCGCCCTGTCCGGCCGCACCACAATCGACGTCCAGCGCGACCGGGTGGCCACCGAGACCGGCATCGACGGTGTGCCGGTGATCCGGACGCAGGTGCGGATCGGTGACACCGGGCACGCCGTGCACAACGGCCACCACCGCTACCTCACCGCGCTGCACGGTCAGCTGGTCAGCAGCATCTATCCGGTCGTCGCCGAACCGGTCAACCCGTTCGAGATCGAGTCCGTGGAGTTCCTCGATCCGGAACACCCGATCTACGCCCTGCGGCCGGAGAACCCGCTCACCATCGCCTGGGGTTACTACGCGCCCCGCTCGTCCTTCGCGTACCCCGGTGGGCTGACCGTCCTGGGTGAGCTGAAGCCGTCACCAGCTGCGGGCGCGCCGGGCCCGCAGCGGCCGGCCGTCGGGATCGTAGACCAGCCGATAGGCCGGTAGGGCCCACGCCCGGGTCAACCGGGACAGCCGCTCGGCGCGGTGCGGGCGCAGTCGGCCGGGCGGGCGCGGACCGACCCGGCCACCCTCGTGCCAGCGCTGCAACGCCTCGGCCGACGCGCAGACCGCGCCGACCGCCTGGTCCGGGTCGATCAGGTCGGCGTCGCCGCCGGCCGGATCGCGTTCCAGGTGTTCCCGCAGCAGGCGCAGCCGCAGGTCCCGGGCGAAGACCCGGGCGCCGTCGCCGCGCCCGGCCGGGTCGACCGGGGCGCGCTCGTCCCGGGTCTCGTCGAGCACCGCGCAGGACAGCTCGCTGTCGTGCGTCCAGGAGCGCCGGTTGAAGTTGTCGCTGCCCACGCTGGCCCAGACGTCGTCGACCACGCACACCTTGGCGTGTACGTAGACCGGGGTGCCGGTGTGGTTCTCCACGTCGAACACGTGCACCCGCCGGGGCGCGGCCTGCTCACACAGCGCCAGGGCCTGTTCCCGACCGACCATGTTCGGCGGCAGCGCCAGCCGCCCGTCCACGTCGGGATGGCGGGGCACCACCGCCACCAGGTGCAGCTCGGGATTGTCGCGCAACGCCGCCGCGAAAAGGTCGGCCACCTCGGCCGACCAGAGGTACTGGTCCTCCAGGTAGATCAGCCGGCGGGCCCGGCGTACCGCCTTGGTGTAGCCCCGGGCCACGGTCCGCTCGCCGTCCGGGGCGAAGGAGTACCTCGGCCGTACCGCCGGATAGGTGCGCAGGACCTGCACGTGATGCGGACCGCAGGGCGGCGGGTCGGCCGGCCGCTCCGGCAGCGGCCCGGGACTGAGGTCCGCGCCGCGTAGCCGGTCCCGCAGGTAGGCCAGCGGGTTCTCCGAGTCCAACGGCATCGGGTCCGTCCACCGTTCCCGGAACGAGGTGTCCAGCGCGCCGACCGCCGGGCCACGCACGGCGAGCTGCACGTCGTGCCAGGGCGGGCGGTCGCCGTACCGGGCCGACATGCGTACCGCCTGGGGGTCGCCCTGGTGGTCGGCGTCGTCCCGCCGGCTGTGGCAGAGGTCGATGCCGCCGACGAAGGCGACATCCCGCTCGGGTTCGGCCGGTCGGCGCAGCACCACCAGCTTCTGATGATGCGACCCGCCCCGGCGGACGCGCTGGTCGAGCAGTACCTCTCCACCGGCGGCGGAGACGGCCTCGCTGAGGCTGCGGTTCTCCTGGTGGCTGTAGGAGAGCACGTCGAGGTGGGACCGCCAGATCAGCCCCTTGACCACCACACCGCGCTGCGCGGCGCGGGCCAGCAGCTGGGCAACGGTCGGGCCGTCCGGGCGTAGCCGCTCGTCCGGGTCTCCCCGCCAGTCGGTGAAGAAGATCTGGTCACCGGCGTCGAGCGCGCTGACCTCATCGACAAGCCGGTCGAAGTACGTGGCTCCGTGAATCAGTGGCTCGACGAGGTTTCCGCTGGACCAGACGGGTAACTCAGAGGCCGGGTTGGCACGTTCCGGTGCCGTGAGGAACCACTCTCGCAGCGCCAACGTTGCTGCCCTCCCCAGATCGACCAGGTACGCACGACACGACCCCTTGGGCCGGATCCGGACATCGGCGGCTCGCGCCGACGAACGCGCCGCCCGACCCATACCCGAGTAGCGAGGAGGCCACACCATGCCCGGCGAAACGACGAACTCCGTCACCGAGCACCGCGAGCAGGCGGTGGAGAGCGAGCGGGGGGCGCTGTTGGCCGTACTGGTGATGGTCCTGCTCGGCGTGGCCGGCATCTTCGCCGTCTCCTGATTCGCCGTCTCCTGATGGACGCGGCGGGACAACCGGCGCGAGCCCCCCGGCCGGGGCCGGAGGGCTCGCTTGACGGATCGGGTCAGGGACGGTCGCCCTGGCCGTCGGTGTGCGGCAGCCGCTCCGCCGGAATCACCCCGAGCCGGCCGGCCTGGAAGTCCTCGAAGGCCTGGATCAGCTCGTCCCGGGTGTTCATCACGAACGGGCCGTAGTGCGCCACCGGCTCCCGGATCGGCTGGCCGCCCATGATGTAGAGGTCCAGGGCCGGGGTCCGGCTGTCCTGCCGGGCGTTGGCCCGCAACCGCAGTGCGTCGCCCGGACCGTGCACCGCGAGCTGGCCGGTGCGTACGCCGCGCCCGTTCGAGCCGACCGTGCCGCGACCACCCAGCACGTAGACCAGGGCGTTGAAGTCCGGTCGCCAGGGCAGATCGACCTGCGCACCGGGCTCGACCGTCACGTGCGCGACGGTGATCGGGGTGTGCGTGGAGCCCGGCCCCCGGTGCCCGGCGATCTCACCGGCGATCACCCGGATCAGCGCGCCGCCGTCCGGCGTGGTGAGCAGCGCCGCCTGATTGCCGCGGATGTCCTGGTATTTCGGCGGACTCATCTTGGCCGCCTTCGGCAGGTTGACCCAGAGCTGGGTGCCGTGGAACAGGCCGCCACTTACCACCAGGTGCTCCGGCGGCGCCTCGATGTGGAGCAGGCCACTGCCGGCCGTCATCCACTGCGTGTCGCCGTTGGTGATGGTGCCGCCGCCACCGTGGGTGTCCTGGTGCTCGAAGACCCCGTCGATGATGTACGTGACGGTCTCGAAGCCCCGGTGCGGGTGCCAGCTGGTGCCCTTCGGCTCGCCCGGCGCGTAGTCCACCTCGCCCATCTGGTCGAGGTGGATGAACGGGTCGAGTTCGCTCGTCGGCACCCCGGCGAAGGCCCGGCGCACCGGGAAGCCCTCACCCTCGAAGCCGCTGGGTGCGGTGGTGAGCCGCCGGACCGGCCGGATGGCGGTGGTGGACTCGTCGAGCCGGGGCAGCCGGGGCAGGACGAGGACGTTGTCGACGGTGATGGCGGGCATCGGGGTGCTCCTTAACTAGCTGTCGCTGGGGGCGACGCGAGGGCGGCTTCGGTGTTGCGGTCGGCGCCCTGTAGCCGCCGGCCGAGCCGGGTGAAGATCCTGTCCAGGCAGGCGACCTCGGCATCGTCGAGATCGTCCATGAGGTGGCTGCGTACCGAGTGCAGGTGATGTGGGGCGGCCTCGCGAAGGGCCAACAGCCCGGCGGCGGTGAGCACCGCCTCGCTGCCCCGACCGTCCTGCGGACAGGGCTCCTTGGCGACCAGGCCGCGCCGCTGCATGGTCGAGATCTGGTAGGTCAGCCGGCTGGGGGAGAAGACCAGGCGGCCGGCCAGCTCGCCCATCCGTAGCCGTTGCCCCGGCGCCTCGGAGAGCAGGACGAGCACGTGGTAGTCGGCGAAGCTCAGCTCGCTGGTGACGCGCAGGTCGTCCTCCAGCCGGGTGAACAACCGTTGGCTGGCCTCGATGTAGGCCCGCCAGGCGGTCAGGCGGGCGCTGCTCAGGCTCTCGGTCATGGGCCGAGAGTAGCACGGTATTCAAAATTTGAACAACAGCCGCATGCTGCTGCCGGATGCGCCACAGCGACTAGCCGAGAAGGCAGTTGTGAAGCATTGAAAGGACCGGCCCGCCGCCGCGCCACCGAGGGACCTGCCGGTCAGCTGCGGCGGCGCGGCGAGCCTGGCGTGCTCAGCCCGCCGCCTGGGGCGTACGGCCGCCCACCTGCAACCGGCCCAGCAGCTGACGGGCCTGTTCGGCGAAGTCCGCCTCGACTGTGACCGCGTACTGGCTGGCGCGCAGCGAACTGGCGGAGGTGAAGTCGCGCTTCCCGCCGGTCATCGCGTGCGCCACGGCACCGAAGACGGCTCCCCAGATCGCGCCGATGACCAGGCCGGCGAGGACCACCGCCAGCCAGTTTCCGACGGTGAAGATGCCGAACAGCAGCCCGATGAAGAGACCGAACCAGGCACCCGTGCCGGCGCCGATCAGCGTCGCGCGGCCGGTGCTCAACCGGCCCAGCACGGTCTCCACCAGGGTCAGGTCGGTGCCGACGATGGCGGTCCGCTCCACCGGGAACCGGTTGTCGGCCAGGTAGTCCACCACGCGCTGGGCGGACGGGTAGTCCGGGTACGCGCCGATCGTCACGGTCGGTGGCCCGGACGGCGGTCCGTGACCGTCGGCACCCGGTGCGGCGACTCGACCGCCCGGCCCCGAAGGGAGTGTGCCCCCACCGGTCACCCCGGGCTGCCACGCCGGAGGATTCGACTGCCCACTCATCTTCTCCCCCTCCTGCTCGTTCTCCCCCGCGTTCCCCGAGACCCTGGTGCGAAACGGCCCTCGACGGGGCGTCCGCGGCCCAGGATCCCGGGGACGGGGGAACGGCCTAGGAGCAGGCGGTGCTGTTCAGGGTGAAGGAGGTGGGAGTGGCGAGGTTGCTGCCGGTGAAGGTGCCCTGGAATCCGACGGAGATGGTTCCGCCGCTGGGGACGTTGCCGTTCCAGGCGACGTTGCGCACCTGGATCCGGTCGCCCGACTGACTCCAGTCACCGTTCCAGCCGTTGCTGAGGCGTACCCCGGAGCCGACCGTGAAGGCGAGCGTCCAGCTGGTGAGCGCCGAAGCGCGGTTGGTCGCCCGGATCTCGGCGGTGAAGCCACCGGTCCACACGTTCGGGGTCCAGGTCACCGAGCAGCCGCCGGTGGGCGGGTTGGACGTCGGCGGCGTGCTGGTGGGCGGAGTGGTCGTCGGCGGGGTGCTGGTCGGCGGGGTCGTCGTCGGCGGAGCGGTGGTCGGCACCGGGCCGGCCGCGACAGCCAGGTCGTACGCCCGCTGCGGCACGAACTGGCCGGCCGCGGCGATGCAGCCGTCCGCCTCGCCCGGCAGCTTGATCCAGAGGAAGGCGTCGATGGCAGAGTCGCCGGTGGCGGTGGTGCTCGGCGTGCCGATCGCCCGCCCCGGCGGGTCGCACCACTCGGCACCGGCCGGACCGTTGCCGTTGCGGCTGGTGTCGATGACCGCCTTCAGCCGGGAGATGCCGGTCGCGGCGATGATCTGCTTGGCGTACGAGACCTCGTCGGCGGTGCGCCGGTAGTTCGACACGTTCACCGAGATGCCGTCGGCGCTGTTGGCGATGTCGGCGGCGTTGAGCCGGGCGGCGGCCTCACCGGCGGCCAGCCACCCGCCGTGGCCGATGTCGAAGTAGACCTTCGCGGCTGACGAGCCGCGCTTGAGCGCCTTGCCGGCGTACGCCATCGAGGCCCGCACCTCGGCCTGCTGGCTGGCGTTCATGCAGCTGGTCATGATGGGGAGCACGTCCGGCTCCAGGATGATGCTGGCCGGGCGCCCCGCGAGACCCGCGGCGACCTGGTCCACCCACTGCCGGTAGGCGGTGTGGTTCGGCGCGCCGCCTGCGCTGTGGTTGCTGCAGTCCCGGTTGGGGATGTTGTAGACCACCAGGATCGGGATCTTGCCGGCGGCGGCGGCCGCACCGACGAAGGAGTCCACCTCGCCGCGTACCGTCGAGGTGTTGGTGGTGGTGTACCAGCGAGCCTGCGGGACGCTGGCGATCCGGTCCCGGATCACGGCGGTCTTCGAATCGTTCGGGTTGGCCGCCACCCAACGGGCGGCGCTTGTGTTCGGGTCGACGTAGAAGGCGGAGTCGGCGGCCGCGGCGGGAGTCGGCCGCAGCGCGCCCACGCCGACCGTGGCGGCGACGGTGATGGCCGTCGCCACCGCGCCGACCACGGCGAACGTGCTTCGGGTTCTCATGATCTACTCCTCGGGAACATCGAAGAATTTGCGTGGAAGCGCTCCCACGTTTCCGCCAAGGTACGGGCCGGTTGCCAGGTTGTGAAGACCTTCCGGAAGTTCCCGCCGTCGATGGCCTGGCGCCGGCAGTCGACGCGGACGGGCACCTACGATCGTCCGATGGGTCCGGACCGGGCGGGTGTGGTGGTGATCGGCGCTGGCATCGCCGGTGTGGCGTGTGCGGGGGAGCTACGGCGTGCCGGGGTGCCGGTGGAGATCCGCGAGCGGGCCCGGGTCGCCGGCGGTCGGATGGCCACGAAGCGCTTCGACGGCCGCCCCGCCGACCTTGGCGCCGCCTACCTGACCGTGAGTGACCCGGATTTCGCCGAGATCGTGCGCGACTGGCAGGACGCCGGACTGGCCCGCGAGTGGACCGACACCTTCGTCGCGTACAGCGCGGGGGGACGGCGCGAGGTCACCGGGCCGATGCGCTGGGCGGCCCCGCGTGGCCTGCGTTCCCTGGTCGAGCAGATGGCCCGCGACCTGCCGGTGGTGGTGGACCGGCTGGTCCTCGGAGTCGAGCCGGGGCCGGCGGTGCAGGGCCGACCGTACGAGGCGGTCGTGCTGGCGATGCCCGGGCCGCAGGCCGCCCTGCTGCTCGACCCGGCGCTCGCCGCCGCCACCGAGGCGATCGCGCGGCAGCGGTGGTCACCGACGTTGGCGGCCGTGCTGCGTTTTCCGGCCCGCCGATGGCCGGACTTCCGGGGTGCCTTCGTGAACGACCACCCGCTGCTCAGCACCGTCTGCGACGACGGGGACCGGCGTGGCGACGGCGCTCCCGTCCTGGTCGCGCACACCACGCCGGAGTTCGCCGCCGGCCATCTCGCCCAACCCACCGCCGCCGCTCCAGCCGTGGAGGCGGCCGTCCGAGACCTGTTCGCCCTGCCCGACCCGGCGGTACATGTGCACGTGCACCGCTGGACCTACGCCAAGCCCGTCGGCGGCGGCTCGGGCGCGGGCTTCCACCTCGACGACGACGGGATCGGGTTGGCCGGGGACGCGTTCGGCGAACCCCGGGTGCAGACCGCCTGGCGCTCCGGGCGGGACCTCGGCCGTGCCCTCGCCCGCCGCCTCACCTGACGCCGGAGCCCGCTCCGCCAGCCGGCGGCCGGGACCGGCGGTCACTCCACCGGAAGCAGGATCTCGAACCAGACCGTCGAGCCGCGCACGGTGGGATCGGTGCCCCAGGCGTCGCTCAGCTCCTCGATCAGGCCCAGCCCCCGACCGCGACTGCTCAACGTGTCGGTGCGGGCCCGGGTGACCGTGCCCCGCGAACCGGAGTCGGCGACCGAGACGAGCAGGCGCTCAGGGCTCAGGTCGATCTCCACCCGGGCCGCCGTACCGGCGTGCAACAGGGCATTTGTGGTCAGCTCGCTGGTGCACAGCACCGCCGCACCGATCACCGACTCGGCCACCCCCCACTCGTTGAGCTGGGCGGTCATCCAGTGCCGGACCCGGCTCGGCGCGGTCGGCTCGGCCGGTACCTCCATCCGGGCCGACCGGCTCGGCCGCAGCGCGTACTCGACGGCCAGCACGGCCACGTCGTCCTCGGTCGCCCCCGGCACCGCGGCGCTGGCCGTCGCGCACAACGCCCGGGGATCGCCGCTGTGCGCGGTGGCCACCGACTCCGCGAGGCGGGCCAGGCCGTGCGAGAGACCCTGCCGCCGCCGCTCCACCACACCGTCACTGAACAGCAGCAACGTGTCGCCGGGGGTGAACGCGACGGTACGGGTCCCGGGGCGGTAGCCGACCCCGAGCGGTGCGCCGGGCACCACGTCGAGGTACTCGGCGCTCGGCGGGCCCGACGGCGGGCAGCGCCGCAGCAGCGCCGCCGGGTGACCGGCGCTGGCCAGGGTCAGCTCCTCCCGGTCGACGTCGATGACGCCGAACACCACGGTGACGAAGAGCTCGTACGTGCCGGCCTCGGTGCCCAGGCTGGTGACCAGGCGGTCGAGCCCGGCGAGGACCTGGTCGGGGCGGGGGTCGTTGAGCGCCAGCGCCCGCAACGCGGCGCGCACCTGGCCCATCCGGGCGGCGGCCTGCACGTCGTGTCCGGCGACGTCGCCGAGTACCACCCCGAGGTTGCCGGTGGGCAGCACGAAGGCGTCGTAGAAGTCGCCGCCCGCGGCGTTGCCGTCGACGCCCGGGTCGTACCGCGCCGCGACCCGCAGTCGGGGCAGCACCGGCAGGTTCTCCGGCAGCATGCTGCGCTGTAACAGCTGGGCCGTACCGTGCTGGGTCTCGAAGCGGCGGGCCCGCTCGGTGGCCTGCCCGATCAGTTCGGCCGATGCCGCCAGCAGCGCCCGCTCCGGGGCGGACCAGGTGTGCGCGGTGCGGTAGCCGACGGTCAGGCCGCCGCGGACCACGGACGCCCGCAGCGGCACCGCGGCGAGGGCCCGGACCTTCTGGTCGTGCCGGTCGACGGCGATGTCGCGCAGCGGCTGGCCGTCCTCCACGAAAGTGGCCCGTCCGGTGCGGGCGCTGACCACCGCCGGGGCCTGCCAGTCCGTCGCACCGCGCCGCCACAGCGGGGGAAGCCGCTCATCGGCCTCGTCCACCAGCTCACCCCGGACCCGCCGGACCATCCGCCAGCCACCGCCGCCGCCCTCGTCGACGGCGAGCGAGACCCGGTCGGCGTCGAACGAGGTGAGCGCGTAACGCAGCGCGACCCGCGCCACGTCGTCCAGGGTGAGGGTGCCGGAGAGCGCCGCGGCGAAGTCGCTGAGCCCCTGCAACTGCCGGGTGGCCGGGTTGGTCTCGGCGACGACGGAGAGCACACCGGCGATCCGGCCCCGGCTGTCCCGGACGGGGGAGCAGGCCCGGATGTAGACGGCCTGATCGAGGTCGCCGACGTCGCGACGCAGCGGGAGGGGAACCGCGCGATCCAGGAAGGGCTTGCCGGTGTGATAGGTGTGCTCGACGACGTCACCGACGCCCGGGCTGCGCCACACCTCCGCGAAGACCTCGGCGGCGGGACACCCGACGGCCTGCGGATGCTTGTCACCGATCAGCTCGGCGTACGCGTCGTTGTAGAGCAGCCGCAGATCGTCGCCGAGGTGCAGGGCCATCGGGGCGGGCGAGGCGAGCACGATCTCGACCGCGGCGCGGACGGCGGTGTCCCAGGACTCGGGCGGGCCGAGCGCCGTGCCGACCCACGGGTGCCGGCCGACGAGCAGCGTCGCGCCCGAGGCCGACTCGCCCGGCAGGGGGCCTGCTGGCGTGGGGACTCGCCCGACCGTTCCTGGCATGACCGCAGCCTAACCCGACCCGTTCACCTGGCGTTTCCGATCATGGTCCGATCCGCCGAGGTCGAGACAAAAGGCCAGGTCAGGGCCGTTCTGTTGCGGCCTGTCCGAGAAAAAGTAGGGGACCGGCGCGGCGTGCTGTCCCGGCGTTGGGGTAAGCGCGCGGGGCAAACCATGCGACAGGAGGGACATCATGCCGGAGACCCTTGCGGCCAGGCAGGTCGACATCGGTACCGCCGTGGCCGACATGTGGCGCTCGGTGCTGCTGTTCGTGCCGAGGGCCATCGCGTTCATCGCGATCCTGGTGATCGGGTGGCTCATCGCCAGAGCCGTGCTCAAAATCGTGGACACCGTCCTGGAACGGGTGGGGTTCGACCGGGCGGTCGAACGGGGTGGCATCAAGCGGGCACTGGAACGGACCAAGTACGACGCCAGTGACATCCTGGCGAAGCTTGCGTACTACGCCGTGCTGCTGTTCACGCTGCAGTTCGCCTTCGGCGTCTGGGGCCCGAACGCCATCAGCAACCTGATCGCGGGCGTGGTGGCCTGGCTGCCGCGCGCCTTCGTCGCGATCGTGATCGTGGTGATCGCCTTCGCGATCGCCAACGCGGTGCGCGACATCGTCAGCGGGGCGCTGGGCGGCCTGTCGTACGGCAAGGTGCTGGCCGACCTGACGGCGTTCTTCATCATCGCGCTGGGCGTGATCGCCGCGCTGAACCAGGTGGGTATCGCCACCACCGTGACCACACCCGTGCTGGTCGCGGTGCTCGCCACGGTGGCCGGCATCCTGATCGTCGGGGTCGGTGGTGGTCTGGTCCGGCCGATGCAGAACCGCTGGGAGGGCTGGCTGCACCGGATCGCCGAGGAGTCGCGTGCGGTCCGGGAACAGCAGCAGGGCGCCGCAGCCGGTCGCAGCGACATGCAACGGCAGATGGCCGACCGGGCGGGTGCCGAACCCGGCCGGGAGATGGCCGGCGGGCGGGGCACCTACCAGTCCGGGAACATGGGCGACCAGCCCCAGCAGTACCGTCAGTGACGGGCCTGGCCCAGGTCCGCGCGACAGGGGACGGGTGTCCGCCGGCTGGCGGGCGCCCGTCCGTCGTCACAGTGGGGGTGGCTGCGGCGTCGGCGTGTCCAGGCTGACGGTCAGCGCGCAGACCGCGACCAGGCGTACCAGCACCCAGTCCGCCTCCGGCCAGTCCACCGGGTCGGTGGGCGGCTGCCAGCCGTGTTCGTGGGCGACGGACCGGATCCCCTCGGCGTAACCGGCGAGGGCCGCAGCGGTCAGCGGCCGTCGGTCGCCGTGCAGGCTCTCCCGTACCGCGGCGGCATGCTGGTCGACCGCGGCGCGCAGGCCCGGCAGGCGGGTGGTGGCGGCGAGCCCGTCGAGGCCCACCGAGTTGGCGAGCGCCACCAGGGTGGAGCGCGTCGAGTCGACGGCGGTGGGGGCGGAAACCCGGTTCGACGGCACGCGCATGGGGAACGAATCTAGCCAACCCGTACCGGTCGTGACCTCGGCCGCTCGGCTGGTAAGGGTCGTCCGCCGGTCGCGCCGCGGCTGACCGGCGGGATCGAGCCGGTACGGACCGGACAGCGGAACAGGTCAGACCGGGACATGGCCGGCATCGGGAGGTACGCATGGACCCGTCCACCACCGACGGACCGGACGAGCGGCACCGGCGACCCGCCGGGGTGTCCGACGACACGGTGGCGGCGCTGGGCAAGCTCAGCGAGGCCCTGGAGTGTGTCGAGCGGGCGCGCGGCCATCTCTACTCGCTGCACCAGCTCATCGGGCACGCCGACCTCATGCTCGACGACGCGGTACGGATGTTCCGCGAAGCCGGACACCCGGCGATCGCCGACCGGATCACCGACGAGCTGATCGGGCGTAACGTCATCGCCGGCCGGTGGACGTTCCAGATCGTCGAGGACTTTGACGACGGTTACCACACGCTCTTCCGCGATGTGGACCGGGCGGCCCGCGAGCAGCTGGTGGGCGGTCGGCGGCACCTCTACGAGGCGGAGATGAAGGAACGCCGCCGGACCCGGGGTCGGCCCGGTCACGAGGCCCGTCCGGCGACGCCCGCTGGTTGACACGCCGAAGGGCAGTGCCTCGGGAGCCGCTCGACGAGGACTGTCCCTCCAGCTCGGCGTGCTCCCGGTGGCCTGAGCGCGCTGCGCCCTCCGGGCTTCAGCGTTCTCCCAGCGTGGTGAACTATCCTCCGCAGGATTATGGATGATCTTCCTCATCATAGTCCGTGGCCCCTCGTCGTTCCGGTCGCTCGCACGCTGACCGCCGTACGGCAGGGGCTGATCGATGTCTGAGTGGGCCCTGTTGGGGATCGGTCTGCTCCTCACCGTGGGCACCGGCATGTTTGTCGCCTCCGAGTTCGCGCTGGTCAATCTCGATCGCGGTGACCTCGAAGCGCGTCAGGCCAGGGGCGAGAAGCGACTCGGTCCCACGATCGCCGCGCTGAAGATCACCTCTACCCATCTGTCCAGCGCGCAGCTCGGCATCTCGCTGACCACCCTGCTCACCGGTTACACCTTCGAGCCGGCGGTGAGCTCGCTGCTGGCCGGCCCGCTTGGCGATCTCGGGGTGCCGCAGAGCGCGGTGCCCGCAGTGGGCACGATCGTCGGCATCCTGCTGGCGACACTCTTCTCCATGGTGATCGGGGAGCTGGTGCCGAAGAACTTCGCACTCGCGGTACCGCGCCAGACGGCGAAGTTCGTGGTGCCGTTCCAAGCCCTGTTCACCACCGTCCTGAAGCCGGTGATCCTGCTGTTCAACAACACCGCCAACGCGGTGATCCGGGCATTCGGCATCGAGCCGAAGGAGGAGTTGTCCGGGGCCCGCAGTGCCGAGGAACTCAGCTCCCTGCTGCGGCACTCGGCGCGCGCCGGTGTCCTCGACCAGGGCCACGCCACGCTGCTGGACCGTACCCTGAGCTTCTCCCGACGCGACGCCGCCGACGTGATGACTCCCCGGGTGCGGATGACGGCGGTCGAGTCCTCGGCCACGGCCGCCGAGATCGTCGCGCGGGCCATCGCCACCGGGCTGTCCCGGTTCCCGGTGACCGGCCGGGACGTGGACGACATCATCGGGGTGCTGCACGTCAAACACGCCTTCGCGATCCCGCCCGAGGCACGCCCAGGGGTGCGGGCGAGTGATCTCGTCGTCGAACCGGCCCGGGTGCCGGAGGCGATGCACCTGGACGTGCTGCTGCCGATGTTGCGCGGCAAGGGTCTGCAGATCGCGGTCGTCTATGACGAGCACGGGGGTACGGCCGGGATCGTGACCCTGGAGGACCTGGTCGAGGAGATCATCGGCGATCTGGAGGACGAGCACGACCGGGCCCGTACGGTCGTGCTGCGCCGGGGCCGGTCGGTCTACTTCGATGCGGCCCTGCGGCCCGACGAGCTGTTCGAGCGGGCCAGGATCGTCGTTCCGGAGGACGACGAGTACGACACCGTGGCCGGCTTCATCACCGCCCGCCTCAAACGGTTCCCGAAGGTGGGTGACGAGGTCGCGATCGACGGCGGCTCGTTGCGCGTCGAACATCTGAACGGCCCCCAGGCCGATCGGGTCCGGTTCCTCCCCAACGAGGAGGCCGACAGTTCCGGGGCCGGCCGCCCGGCCGGTGGTCGGGTGGCGGAGAAGATCCAATGAGCGAGTACCTGCCAGGGATCATCTGGCTCTTCGTCCTGTTGGTCGTCAATGCGTTCTTCGTCGGCGCGGAGTTCGCGGTGATCTCCGCCCGTCGCTCCCAGATCGAGCCGAAGGCCCAGTCCGGCAGTCGAGCCGCCCAGACCACCCTCTGGGCGATGGAGCACGCCACCCTGATGCTGGCCACCAGTCAGCTCGGCATCACGGTGTGCTCGCTGCTCATCCTGAACGTCTCGGAACCGGCGATCCATCACCTGTTGGAAATCCCGCTGGCGAACACGCCACTCTCGCCCGACATGGTCACCGTGCTGGCGTTCGTCGTCGCGCTTGTGCTCGTCACGTTCCTGCACGTGGTGTTCGGTGAGATGGTGCCGAAGAACATCTCCTTCTCGGTGCCGACCCGGGCCGCGCTGGTCCTCGCCCCGCCGTTGGTACTTGTCGCCCGCGTCTTCAAACCGGTCATCTGGAGCCTGAACGGGATCGCCAACGGGATTCTGCGGCTGTTCCGGGTGACGCCCAAGGACGAGGCCACGAGCACGTACACGCTGGACGAGGTGGCCACGATCGTGGCGCAGTCGACCAGGGAGGGGGTACTCGTCGACGGCTCCGGCACGCTTACCGCAGCCGTCGAGTTCACCGCGAAGACCGTCGGTGACGTGGAGGTTCCGCTGGGTGAACTGGTCACGCTGCCGGCGACGGTGACGCCTGCCGACATCCAGCGGGCCGTTGCCGAACACGGCTACTCCCGCTATTTGGTGACCGAGAACGGGGAACCAAGCGGATATCTGCACATCAAGGACGTCATGGACCTGGCCGGTGATGCCTATGACAAGGCCGTACCGGCCAAACGGGTTCGCCGCCTCGCGGCTGTCCGCCGCGACAGCGAGTTGGAGGACGCCCTCGCCCTGATCCGCAGGAGCGGTGCCCACCTCGCCCGGGTCTTCGACGAGCGGGCCGGTACCACAGGCGTCATCTTCCTTGAAGACATCGTCGAGGAACTGGTCGGCGAGGTCCAGGACGCCACCACCCGCTGATCCATCCGCTGTCCTGTGCCGGGGCCTCAGGGTGCCGGCACAGGACGGTCGGCGCTCGTCGGAGGAGGCGGCGCTAGTCGGTGGAGGCGGCGCTGGCCGGTGGAGGCGGCGCTGGCCGGTGGAGGCGGCGCTGGCCGGTGGAGGCGGCG
>NZ_JCANNB010000025.1:0-100474 GCF_059553435.1 Micromonospora sp. PRAS1 | reverse complement strand
GTGGGTCTTGTCCTCGGCGGCGAGGCTGAAGGTCTCGCTGCGGTCGGGAAGCGGGACCACCACCAGGCCGGGGCGGTCGACCAGGCGGGTCGTGTTCGGCGGCACCGACAGCGTGGTGTCCTTGGTGGCTCGCCAGCTCAGCACCACCAGCGGCTGACCCGGCACCGGAAGCTCGTAGACCTGCAACGCGTTGGTCCGGTCGGCGGGGGAGAACACCACCGGGTCGTCGCCGGCCGGCCGGTAGACGACGGCGCTCATCATGCCGTCGGCGGTCTCCCAGGTCAGCTGCTCCAACTCGGCCGGCTCGCCACCGTCGAGCGCCACCTCGCCGAGCGTACGCACGGCCAGTTTCGCCTTGGGCCAGGACGTCGGCACCGACTCCGGGGAGTCCCGCTCCGCCACCCGTCGCGAGATGCTGCCGAACGGACCCTCCTCGTCGGCCAGCTGGCAGGTGTCCAGACCGGTGAGGGCCCGCTTGCCGGAGCCGCTCTCGTCCCGGACCAGCGGGTATCGGGGGTTCGCGGTGCCGGTGCCGAGATCGAGCAGCCGGTCGGCGGCCCGGCCCCGGGGCAACGACTCGGTGGTCCGCAGCGCGGCCGTCACCGTCACCGCCCGGCACTGCGGCACGTCGACCGGATCGGTGAGCCCGTCGGTGTTGGAGAGCGTGCGACCGTCCGGACCGAGCAGCCGCCGGACCCGTTCCGAGATTAGGTAGCGCCGCCCGTCGGCGAGCTGCACCGGCAGCACGTCGGAGTAGACGAGGTAGCCCGGGTCGGTGTACTCGGTGGCGTGGCTGACCGTGTACCGGTCCCCGTCGGCGGCCAGTTGGAGCAGCCAGGAGGCGGCCTGACCGGGCACCGAGGCCGCGACCAGCGCGAGCGGGGTGCCGTCGACCTCGCCGGAGAAGAGGATGCCGGATGAGGGAACGTGGACCCGGTCGTCCACAGGCGAGCGCCAGTCGCGTACCGCCTCGGTCACCGCGGCCGTCGCCGTGGCGTCCTCGATCAGCGAGCCGCGCGGGGGCCAGACGGTCAATGAACCGTCCACGCTGTCGTACCCGACCCGCAGGTCCTGCGGCTGGCGTTCGGCGACGGGCCCGCACGCGGTGAGGGTGGCCAGCAGGACCGTCAGGCTGGTGGCCGTCACGCCCCGCCAGCGGACTGAAGCCACCTGTTACGCCCCCGATCGCATCGGTCGTCGTGTACGGAGGGCAATAGTACGAGACGAAGCGCCGGTGTTTCGCGCCGCCTCACGCTGGGGATCCGCCTCACGCTGCGTGGCGTCGGCCCTACACCGGCCACAGGGGACGCCGCGTGACTTGGGAGCAATCTCCCTACTCGGGTAGACTCCGCCGACTGTGACGCCTGCTGAGACCCGCGCTGGAGCGCCGCCGGAATCCGACGCCATCGTGGGCTCACCGTCCGCACCCGTCACCGTCAGTGAGAGCGCACAGCATGCCGAGCGTACGCAGCAGAGCGCTGCCCTCACCGACGCCCCCACCGTCGGCGCACCCGCTGTGGACGCCCCCACCATCGACGCCCCCGCTGTGGACGCTCCGGTGACCGAAGAGGCCACGCCGGCACCCGGGACCGTCGTGGCGGGCGGCCCGGCCGACGAACCCGGCCCGCGTACGGCGGTCGGCGCGGTCGGCGCGGCGAGCAGGCTGGCCGCGCGCTGGCGCCGCTTCCGGTGGACGCGCCGCCGGCTGGACCTGGCGGTCTTCGGTGGATTCCTGCTCGTCGCGGTCTGGGTGACCAGCCAGATCTGGGTCGATCCGGCCGGTCGGGTCGCCGCCCTCTACAGCAGCGACCCGGCGCAGGTGCAGTTCTTCCTCGCCCACTCGGTCCGGGTGGTGCTGCACGGCGAGTTCCCGTTCTTCACCGAGCAGTTCAACTACCCGGACGGGGTCAACCTGATGGCCAACACGGCCATCCTGGCGCTTGGCATCCCGATGGTGCCGGTGACCCTGCTGTTCGGACCCGCCGTCACCTTCGTGGTGCTGGTGACGCTCGGCCTCGCCGGCACCGCCTCGGCCTGGTACTACGTGCTCTCCCGGCACGTGGTGAGCAACCGACTGGCGGCCGTGGTGGGTGGCTGGCTCTGCGGGTTCTCGCCGGCGATGCTGTCGCACGCCAGCTGGCATCCGAACATCATCAGCCAGTTCCTGCTGCCGTTCATCGTCTGGCGGGTGATGGTGATCACCCGGTCGACCCGGCCGTACCGGGACGGCGCGCTGTTGGCGCTGCTGGTCACCGCGCAGGCGTTCATCAACGAGGAGATCCTGCTCTTCACCGCGATGGGCCTGGGGATCTTCCTGATCGCGGTGGTCGTGCAGCGCCCCGAACTGTGGTCGACGGCCTGGCGCCCGTTGGGCAAGGCGTTGGCCACCTGCACGGTGATCGCCGGCGGCCTGCTGGCGTACCCGCTCTACATCCAGTTCGCCGGGCCGATGGCGTACCACGGGCTCAGCGACGCCGTGCGGGACTACGGCAACGACATCGCCGCCTACTTCGCCCCGGGTTCGCCCACCATCGGCGGGAACCAGCGGGCGAACGTGAACCTCGCCCCGAACTACTCCGAGGAGAACGCCTTCTTCGGCTGGAGCCTGGCGTTGATCGCGGTCGGGATCGTGCTCTGGCTCCGGCGGGAGGTGCTGGTGCGGGCGCTCGCCGCGACCGCCGCCTTCTACACCATCCTCTCCCTCGGCGAGCGCATCACCTGGTGGGACCGCGAGCTGATCGTCGGCCCGTGGGAGTGGCTGGTTCGCCTGCCGCTGCTCGACGCGGTGGTGCCGACCCGGTTCGGCATGATCACCAGTGTGGTGGTGGCGGTCCTGCTGGCCCTGGCGATCGAGCGCAGCCGCACCCTGGAGCTGGACCGGCGCACCGTGCGTACGCTGACCGCCGCCGGGCTGGTGCTCGCCCTGCTGCCGATCGCGCCGATGCCGCTGCCGATGACCTCCCGGCCGCCGGTGCCCGAGTTCATCACCTCCGACCGCTGGCGCGCCTACGTCGGGCCGGAGCAGACGTTGGTGCCGATCCCGGTGCCGAGCATGGGCAACACAAACGGCATGCGCTGGGCGGCCTCGACCAACCTCGACTTCAAGATCCCTGGCGGCTACTTCCTCGCCCCGCGCAACGCCACCACCGGTGACCCGGGCCGGTTCGGGGGCCGGCCGAGCGGGATGGGCAAGCTGCTGGAGGAGGTCGCGTCGACCGGCCGCACGCCGGAGCTGGACGACCGCCAGCGGCGTCGCTGCCTGGACGAACTGCGGCACTGGCGGGCGGCTGTCCTGGTGCTGCCGGTCCGCCAGCAGCACTCCGAGCCGCTGCGGCAGACCGTCGAGCAACTGGTCGGCCCGGCCCGCCTGGAACTGGACGTGTGGGTGTGGGACGTCCGCTCACTCACCGACCCGAGGAGCTGAGCGAGCCAACCCAGGAGCAGTCCGACGCGGTCAGCCAACCGCGTCGGCGTCTCCGGCCAGAAACGCCTTTGCCTGGTGCGCGGCCCGCAAGGACGAGACGGCCGCGACGGTGAGCGCGCCGACGAAGATCACGGCGAGCAGGAGGAAGGCCGGCGCCCACTGGAGGAACGCCTGCCCGATCTGCAACAGTGCCAGGCCGCAGAGGGGCGCCAGGAATTTCGGCTGGTCGACCAGATGCGCCGCGACCCTGGGCAGTAGCGGCCGGTCCTCGTCCCGGGGTGCCACCCTGCCGCGTACCTGCCGGACCAGTTGCCGGCGGCGGGACCAGCTCTCCGCCCACAGCCGGGAGCGTTCGTTGCGCCGGTAGTAGCCGTTGCGCGCCAGCCACCAGAAGCCGGCTGCGACGATTACCACCCCTACGACGCAGAGCGTGACGCCGACGATGCTCGCCCAACCCGGTGCGTCCCCGTTCCAGAATCGGGAGTCCTCGGCGAGGATGCCGGAGGCGGGAATCGCGGCACCCAGCAGCGCGGCGACGACCGCCCCGGCACCCAGCACCGCGACCAGCAGCAGGAATCGGCGGCGTCGCTGGGTAGCCCGGGTCCCGCCGTGCTCCGTACCCGTCGTATCCGTCATCCATTCGCCCCCGTCCACTCAGGAGGGTCGATACCCGGGCGGGCGGTGAGGGAAACGACGGGTCGGTGCGGCCCGGCGCTAGACCCGGTCGCGTACGTCCCAGAGCCAGACGTCCTCCACCCGCTGCGGGTCGCCGAGCAGCGCGGTCATCAGGTCGCGCAGCACGGCTTCCTTGGGATGGGCGCCGAGCACCACCACCGAGGCGCGCCAGAAGGCCAGGTCCTCGACCGCCTGCCGGCGGTTCTCCTCGGTCAGCTCGGGCAGCTCACCGGCGTCCATGGTGCGGTAGATGAGGGTGCTGGTGGGCCGGTTCGGTGCGCCGAAGACGCCTTCCTCGTCCAGGTTCGGGCCGATGAAGTAGCCGGCCGGGATCGGGAACTCGTGCTGGGTGAGCGCGCTCCAGCGCAGCGTGGAGAGCCCGTGCACGTTGCTGGGGATGGGCACCGGAACCAGCGTGCGGCCGTCCGGCACGTACGACTGCCAGGTGCCGGAGGTGATGAAGGCCGGTGGCGGGTCGACCGGCTCGGCCGGCAGCGGGGTCGGGAGGAGCGGCAGCACGGCGAGCGAGATCGCGGCGTACCCGATCCCGCGCTGCCAGCGCGGTCGCTGCCCGGCGGTGGCCTCCCCGTCGGAGGTGGCTGGTTCCCCGGCGGCGGAGGCCGCGACCTGCGGTTCCCCGACGGCGGAGGCCGCGACCTGCGGTTCCCCGACGGCGGAGGCCGCGACCTGCGGTTCCCCGACGGCGGAGGCCGCGACCTGCGGTTCCCCGGCGCGCGGGGCCGGCACCGACGCGCGGCGGTTGCCGGCTACCGCGTCCCAGGCCAGCGCGAGCAGGATGCCGAGCGCGGCGGTGGTCACCAGGGCCAGCCGGGTCGGCATCATCATCTCGACCAGCGGCAGATCCGCCGGAATGTACGACCACGGGCCGGCGATGCCGGTCAGCTCACCGTTGAACCGGATCTCCGGACCGAGCGAGGCGACCGAGAAGAGCACCACCAGCACGGCCAGGATCCGGGCGACCAGTGAGCGGCGCACCAGCAGCGCCAGGGCCAGCACGGAGACCAGCACCAGTGGCCAGCCGAACCAGGTGTTCTGCTCGGTCATCCCGATGGTGGCCTCCACCGCCTCGGTGCCGGCGATGGTGTCGCGGGGGAAGGTGACGAAGGCGACGACGTCCTCGCCCCAGCTGTGGAACACCCCGCCCTGCAATCCCCGGTAGGACTGCGGGCCGTTGAACTGGAACCAGATCGGGTAGGCGGTGAGCAGCAGGGCCAGCCCGCCACCGACGCCGAGCCCGGCACCGAACGTACCGGCGCGCTGCCACGCCACGCGCGGTCGCATGATCGCGTACGCGATCACGATGACCAGGCAGGCCAGCGCCGTGAGCAGCAGCATCTCCTCGTTGATGAAGATCTGGTACGCCACCAGCAGGCCCAGTACCACCCCGTTGCGCCGCCACCGCCCCGGCTCGGCCAGCCGGAACACCCGCACCACGATCAGCGGGAGCAGGAAGTTGGAGACGAAGTTGGGCTGGCCGTTGGCGTGGTGCACGATGCCGGGGGCGAAGCCGAGGAAGGCGCCACCGACGAAGGCGGCGGCACGGGAGCGCACCAGGTGCCGGGAGAGCATCCAGTACGAGGTGGCGGCGGTGGCCGCCAGCGCGCCGCCCAGGTAGAGGGCGTAGACCACCTGGGGGCCGAGCAGCCAGGTGAGCGGGGCGAGCGGCAGGGTCACCCCGAGCAACGAGGTGTTGGCCATCATGTTCACCCCGTCGGGGGCGTTCTGCCGGGTGGTGAAGAGCGGGTTCTCCAGGTGCAGCAGCGAGTACGCACCGTGCGAGAACAACCACTCGAACCAACTGTGGTCGGTGGGCAGATGCGACGACACGCGGTTGTTCACGTCCGCCCAGTAGTTGAGGCAGACGAGGACACCGAGCAGCACGTAGGCTCCGATGGCCAGCAGGTCGGCGCGGGCCGGCCGGCGTCGCGGGCGACGTGTCGGCGCTTCCGCCTCCACGGTCTCGGGGACGGGGTTCAGCGAGGTATCTACCACCGGCACAGCCACGACGGGCCATCGTACAGGCGGCTGCCGGGGCATCCGACGCTGTCAGGACCGCGCGTCGGATGCGCGGTGGAGAGGACGAGCGTGACGTTGATCGACCTCGGCGAGCTGACCGAGCCGACCGATACACCGCCGCGCCGCCGACGCCGGTCCGGCAACCGGTGGCTGCCGACCGGGCTGGTGGCGCTGGCCACGCTGTTGACCCTGGCCGGTGCCGCGCCGCCGCCAGCCCGGGTGCACGCGACGGTGCCAGCCGGTCTGGGCTCCGACGTGTTCCTCGCGGCGGACGAGATCTTCACCGTCACGCCGTTGCCGGGCGTGACGGACGGCAGCCAGGAACTCACCGCCTACCGTCGGCCGGAGCAGGTGAGCGTCCGGCCGCAGCGGCTCACCGCGCAGTGGCGGCTGCCGGTGCCGACCGGCGGCCAGGTCGTCCAGGTGGCGCAGGTCGCCGACGAGACGGTGCTGGTCTCCGTGCTCCGGCGGCGCGCCACGACCGGTGCGGCTTCGACCGAGACCGTGCTGCTCGACACCCGTACCGGGCAGGAACGGTGGCGGGCACCCGGGATCGCGACGCTCGACGCCTCGGGACGCGCGTTGCTGCGCACCTGGCCGGTGGATGAGCCGCTCGTGCTGCGGGCGGTCGAGCTGACCAGCGGTCGGGAAGAGTGGTCGAGGACGATGTCGGCGACCTGGGTGGACTACCACGTGCGCGACGGCCTGATCGACGCCGTGGTGGTCTCCACGTCCTCGGGTGGCGTCGAGATCCTGGACCCGGCGAGCGGCCAGGTCCGGCACCGGCTGTCCGCTCTCGACGACGATCTGGCCGGCTACCAGCAGACCTCGGTGATCGACGATCTGCTGGTGACGGTCCGCAACTCGCGCACCGTCACCGCGTACGACCTGGATGGGCTCACCCAGCGTTGGCAGTCCGTCGTGCCGCTGGCCGACTACGTCAGCCGGTGCGGCAACCTGCTCTGTGCCCGGGTCAACCGGGGCAGCGGGCAGCTCCTCGATCCGGAGACCGGCGCGGTGCGGTGGAGCAGCCCCGAGGACGTAAACGTCATGCTGGCCGGGGAGACCCGCGTCCTGGCGCTCGACGCCACCGGTCGGGACGCCACGGCTATCGTCGCCATCGACAAGGCGACCGGCCAGCCGTCGACCGGCTACGGCACCTGGGACAGTGTCGCCAGCTACGAGTCCGAGCAGCACCTGCTCGGGGTGCGGCAGCGGCCCGACGTCGGCCTGGTGGTGGCCCGGCTCGATCCGGCCGAGGCGCAACCCCGGGTCGTAGACGTGCTGATCGGGGCCGCCGGTCACTGCCAGCACCGGTACGGGCTGATCGCCTGCCGGCGCCAGGACGGTGACATCGGGGTGTGGCGGCTGCCCGACTGACCTGGCGGGCCGGACACCGCGACCAGGTCGAGGCGGGCCGGACACCGCGACCAGGTCGAGGCGGAGCATGGTGGAGAGGAGGGCCGTGACCTTCATCGACCTCGGTGAGCTGACCGAGCCGACGGAGCCGGCAGCGCCACTGCGGACCCGTCGGCGCCGCCGCGGCAGCCCGCGGATGTCGCTCGCGCTGCTGGCATCGGCCACCCTGCTGGTGCTGGCCGGCGCCGCGCCGTCGACCCCGCGGGTGCGGGCGATCCTGCCGTCCGCGCTGGGCGTGTTTCTCAGCACCGAGCACGTCTTCACAGTCGTCGCCAGGAGCGGGGTGACCGACGGCAGCCAGGAGTTGCTCGCCCACCGCCGGCCGGCGCCAACCGTCGGCTCACCGCAGCCGTTCACCCCGCTCTGGCGGATGCCGATCGGGTCCTTCCAGCGGGTCCAGTTGGTGGAGTCGGTGGCCGACGCGGTGCTGCTCACCCTCGCGTCGACCAATCAGGCCGCACACGACCATGCCGAGACCCGGCTGCTTGACGGTCGCACCGGGCAGGAACGCTGGCGCAAACCCGGTGCCGCGACTCTCGACCCGTCGGGTCGCCTGCTGCTCCAGACGAATGCCGCACCGGGGCCGGGCAGGGTGACCGCGGTCGAGGTGGCCAGCGGCCGCGAACTCTGGTCGGCACCGGTGGCCTCGGCGAGCCACCACGAGCGGTACGCGCACGTCGTGGCGTTCACGGTGGCCGGCGACCTCGAGCTGCTCGATCCGACGACCGGGGCGGTGCGCGTCCGGCTGTCCGACGTCGACGGAGCGCACGGTCGGGTGCACGCGACGGTCGCCGGCGACCTGGTGGTGGTGCTCCGCGACGCCAGGACCATCGTCGCGTACGACCTCGACGGGCTGGTGCCGCGCTGGCAGGCAACGGTCGCGCCGACCAACTACGTCACCGGGTGCGGCGCCCTGCTCTGTGCGCGTACCCGCGGTGGCGAGACGCAACTGCTCGACCCGGCGACCGGGGCCGTCCGCTGGAGGGGCGCCGAGGACAACCTGTACATCGAGATCGCCGACGAGCGGGGTGCCCTGGCGATCGATTTCCGGCCGTCGACTCCACAGGTGACGGTCATCGACGCGATGACCGGTCGAACCGTGCCGGACTACGGCGGCTGGGCGCGGGTGACCGGGTACGATCTCGGCCCGTACCTGCTCGGGGTGCGGCCGGCTCCCGGCGGAGGTCTGGTGCTGGCCCGGCTCGACCCGGCGCAGCCGCGACCGCGACGGATCGACGTGCTGCCCGGTGCCGTCGGCGCCTGCCAGCACCGGGCCGATCTGATCGCCTGCCGCCGCCAGGACGGCGACTTCGGGCTGTGGCAGTTACGCGACTGACGGCGACGCCGGCCGTGGCGGGCCGGCGACTTGGCGACCGGCGCTAGGTTGTCGGTGGTCGTGGGCGGAAGGGGCGGGACATGCGGGTACTGGTGGTCGAGGACGAGCGCAACCTGGCCGACGCGATCGCGCGTGGCCTGCGCAAGCGGGGGATGGCGGTGGACATCGCCTACGACGGCGACAGCGGTCACGAGATGGCCTTCGTCACCCGCTACGACGTGGTGGTGCTCGACCGCGACCTGCCCGGGATGCACGGCGACCAGATCTGCGCCGAGCTGGCCGCCTCCGGCGCGTTGACCCGGGTGCTGATGCTCACCGCCAGCGGCACGGTCGCCGACCGGGTCGAGGGATTGCAGCTCGGTGCCGACGACTACCTGCCCAAGCCGTTTGCCTTCGACGAGTTGGTCGCCCGGGTGCAGGCGCTGGGCCGCCGGGCCACCCCGGCCGCACCGCCCGTGCTGGAACTGGCCGACCTGGTCGTGGACCCGGCCCGCCGGACCGCCACCCGGGGCGGCGCGTCGGTGGAGCTGACCAACAAGGAGTTCGGCGTGCTCTGTGAGCTGCTCAAGGCGCGCGGTGCCGTGGTGTCCAGCGAGGAACTGCTGGAGCGGGTCTGGGACGCCAACACCGATCCGTTCACCACAATCGTCCGGGTCACCGTGATGACCCTGCGCCGTAAGCTGGGCGACCCTCCGCTGATCGAGACCGTGGTGGGCGCCGGCTACCGGACCGCCGAGGTACCGGCGTGACGCCCCTGCTGCGGCGCCGGCTGTCGTCGGACGGCCCTGGTGCCGGTGTGACCCGCGCGCTGCGTCGCCGGCCCACCTGGCGGCCCGGCCTGCGGCTGCGGCCCACGCTGCGGCTGCGGCTGACCCTGCTCAACGGCGTGCTGCTGGTCGGCGCGGGCGCGGTCCTGGTGCTGCTGGCCTGGCTGCTGGTCCGCGATGCGCTGCGGCCCACCGACGAACTGCTGCCGGGGACCACGGTGCTGCTGGCCGACGGAACGTCGATGGACGCGGCCACCTGGCAGCAGCGGATGGTCGACTCGGCTTCCGGGGAACTGCTGGCCAAGGGGCTGGCCGTGCTGCTGGCGATCGGTGCGGTCGGCGCGGTCGGCGCGTACGCGGTCGCCGGCCGGGCGTTGCGGCCCCTGCACCAGGTCACCGCGACCGCGCGCCGGCTCGGCGAGACCACGCTGGATCAGCGCATCTGCTACACCGGGGCGGACGACGAGGTGGCCGAGCTGGCGGACACCTTCGACGCGATGCTGGACCGGATCGCCGCCGCGTTCGAGGCGCAGAAACGGTTCGTCGCCAACGCCTCCCACGAGCTGCGTACGCCGTTGGCGGTGATGCGTACCGAGATCGACGTGACGCTCAGCGACGACGAGGCGGATGCGGCCGAGTACCGCCGGATGGCCACCGTGGTCCGGGACGCCTCCGAGCGGGCCAACGGGCTGGTGGACGCCCTGCTGGTGCTGGCGCGCAGCGAGGCGCAGAAGGGCAGCCGGCTCGGCCGGCGTACCGAATGTGATCTGGCGGCCGGCACCGCGAACGCGTTGTCGGCGGTCCGCCGGGAGGTGGAGCGGATCAAGCTGGAGGTGCGGACCTCGCTGGAGCCGGCGCCGGTGGTCGGCGATCCCGGTCTGCTGGACCGGTTGGCCGGCAACCTGATCGAGAACGCGGTCCGCTACAACCACCTGCACGGTCGGCTCTGGATACGGACCGGTTCGGACGGGCAGCGCTCCTGGCTGGTGGTGGGCAACACCGGCTTCGAGGTGGATCCGGCCGACGTGCCGGGCCTCTTCGAACCGTTCCGGCGGGGTGGTCGGGAACGGACCGGGGCGCGCGGTTCGGGGCTCGGCCTCTCCATCGTGCGGGCGGTGTGTGACGCGCACGGCGGTACGGTGACCGCGGTGGCGCAGCCCGGCGGCGGCCTGGAGGTGACGGTGACCCTGCCGGTGGCGGATGCCGCCCCCGCGCTCGACCTTGCCCGTTGAGGTCGGGTGGTCGATCACGGTGCCCAGCGAGATGACAGGTTTTGCTGATGCGAATCACGAGTGTGAACGCCTGGGGCGGCATGCTCTTCGACGAACTCGTCGAGTGGCTGCCCGGCAACGGTGCGCACGTGCTCTGCCTCCAGGAGGTGACCCGGACCGCCGGCCTGGCCGGCTGGACCCGCTTCGAGGACGGTGAACGCAAGCTGCCACAGCGTGCGGACCTGTTCGACGACGTCCGCGCCACGCTGCCCCGGCATCAGGGGATCTTCCTCGCCAGCGACTCCGGCCCGGTGTACGACGACACGGGTGCCCGCCATCGGCAGGACTTCGGCCTGGCGACCTTCGTGGCCGAGGAACTGCCTGTCGTCGGGGTCGACTCCGCCTTTGTGCACGGGGAGTTCGTCGACCACGACGAGTGGCGGGTCCCGATCCGGCCCCGGGTCGCCCTCGCCGTGCGTACCGTCGACCGGGTCGCCGGCCGCTCGGTGTGGGTGGTGCAGATGCACGGGTTGCGCGACCCGGCCGGTAAGGCCGACACCCCGGCCCGGCGCGGCCAGGCCGAGCGACTCGCGCAACTCGTCCGCCGGATCCGCGGTCCCCGCGACCTGGTGGTGGTCTGCGGCGACTTCAACCTGCTGCCCGAAAGCGAGACGTTCGACGTGCTGGCCGAGGCCGGGCTGACCGACCTGGTCCGTACGGCCGACACCCGGACGTCCCGCTACGCCAAGCCGGTACGTCACGCGAGCTACCTGCTCGTCTCGGACGTCGCCGCCGTCGAGCATTTCGAGATCATGACCGAACCGGAGGTTTCCGACCACCGGGCCCTGATCCTCGACATCTGAGCGGGACCGGCGTTCCGCGCGGTGGTGCGCTGACCACCGCGCGGAACGCCAGGCTGCCGGTCCCGCTCAGCTGAGCTACCGGGCCGTCGCCCGCAGCCCCCGCCTACCGGGCCGCCACGTTCAGCTCGGCCACCGACGTCCAGGGTTGCCCGTTCACCTCGCCGAGCGCCCGCAGTCGTACGTATCGGCCGGTCTTTGCGGCGAAGGTGGCGGACTGTTCGGCTGTGGTGTTGGGCCAGGTCCCGGTGGCGACCGGGCTGCCCCAGGTGGTGCCGTTGGCGGAGACGTGGATCTCGTAGCGGGCGATGCGGCCGTTCGTCATGTTCTGCCGGGGCAGGTAGTACAGGCCGGTCACGGCGTAGCTGCCGCCGAGGTCCAGTTGGATCTCGTGCGGATGCGACGGGCTGGCGGCCTGCCACTGGGTGTGCCAGATGGTGGCCGGGTTGCCGTCGAGCACGTTCGTCCCGCGGCCGTTCTCGCCGGCCGTCTCCTGACTGTTCACCGAACGCACTCTCAGCTGCGACTGGGGCAGGCGCTCCCGGACGAAGGTCGCGGTGTAGGTCCGGGCCGTGGTGGGTGCGGTGATGATGTGCGTCTGCGCGCCGCCGTCGGACCAGGCGCCGAAGACGTACCGGACGCCGCCGACGGTCTGCGGCGTCACTGCGCTTACGGTGTTCTCCGAACCCTGGATGACGGTCCGGGTGAACGGCGTGGTCTCGCTCGTGCTGCCGACCGCGACCTGCATCCCCGGCGGGTTGCTGGTGAAGGTCAGGTCGACGGTGCGTGGGTCGAGCCGCCGGCTGGTGGTCGCCGACAGCCCACCGGCGTCGGTGGCGGTGAGCACGAGTTCCAGGTACGACGGGTATTCGTGGTCGGGTGCCGGGAACGTCGCCCCGGCCACACCGGTCCACTCCTGGACGGTGTGGATGTGGCAGTTGCCCGGGGTGTAGCAGTGGTGTTGCAGCAGCAGCCAGCGCAGCGCCGACGCGGGCAGGTCGCCCTGTTCCGGGTCGGTGGCCCGGCCGGCGACTGTGATGTTCTGCCCGACGACGAAGGTGCTGCCCGCCGCCGGGCTGTCGATGATGGCGGTCGGGCCGCTGTTGCCGGACTGGATGGTGACGGTACGGGTGTCCGCCACGTCGAGTGTGTCGATCACGCGCAGCCGGGCGGTGTACGGGCCGCCGGCCGGGTAGGTGAAGGTCGCGGTCGGGGTACGCGCGTCGACCGTGCCGTCATCGGTGAAGTCCCACTCGTAGCGCAGCAGGCCCTCGTCGGCCGGGTCGGGGTCGCTGGAGGTGGTCGCGTCGAACGACACGGTCAGCGGCGCGTTGCCGGTGGTCGGCGAGGCCTGGAGCACGGCGACCGGCGGCTGGTTGCCGGCGAAGTGGCGGACCCGGCGGACGGTGCCGGCCGCGTCGGCGTAGTACAGGTCGCCGCCGGGGCCGATCGCCAGGTCGACCGGGTTCGCCGCCTGGGCGACGAAGGTGAGCCGGTTCGCCGCGTCGGGTGCACCGCCCGGGGTAGCGGGCAGCATCGCCCAGATGCAGTCGCGGGTGTAGTCGGAGAAGAAGAGCGCACCCCGGTACGCGGCCGGGTAATCGCCGCCGGAGGTCGGGTAGAACGCCATGCCCGACACGCTCGATCCGCCGGTCGGGCAGCTTTCCCCGGCCACCACCCGCCCCGAGTGCTGGTACCCGTAGTACGGCGCGGTCTGCGTACCGGCGGTGTAGAGGCTCTCGCAGAGGTCGAGGTTGGCGCCGTCGTAGCCGCCCTGCCGGTTCGGCCCCTCGTAACAGGGCCAGCCGAAGTTGGCCACCTGGCCGGTCGGGTCGGTGAGCCGGTTGACCTCCTCCCAGGTGTTCCAGCCGACGTCACCGATCCAGAGTTCGTCGGTGCCGGGCCGGACCGCGAACCGGTACGGGTTGCGGAAGCCGTAGCCGACGATCCGCTGGGTGTTCGGGTCGGTGGCGCCGATCGCCGGGTTGTCCGGCGCGGCGGCACCGGTGAGCGGGTCGAGGCGCAGGATCGTGCCGTCCAGACCGGTCGGGTCCGCCGCCGTACGGACGTCCTGGGAGCGCAGCGCGCCGCCCTCGGCGGTCGGTGGGGCCATGCTGCCGCCCGGCGGGTCGGCGCACGGGTTGATCGGGTTGCCGAGCTGGCCGTAGTCGACGACGTTGTAGCTGGCGCCGTCACCCGAGCTGAGGTAGAGCATGCCGTCGGCGCCGAAGTGCAGGTCACCGATCGAGTGCGAGGGGAACTGCTGGCACCAGTCGTGCAGCAGCACCTGTTCGGTGCCGGTCATCACGTCACCGGCGGCCTCCAGCCGGGACAGCCGGCCGGTGACGATGCACTGCCCACCGTTGGCCCCGCCGACCGCGTTGCAGTTGTCGTTCCACACCGGCGCGGTCCGGCCCGGCGGAGCGTCGTAGGTGTAGAGCACGTAGACGTACGGCTGGGTCGGGAAGTCGGGATGCAGCGCGAGGCCGAGCAGGCCGCGGTCGTTCTGATTGTGTACGTTTACCGAAAGGTCGGCGAAGATGGTCGCCGTGGTGTCGGCGATCGAGTCGAATACCTTGATCCGGCCGGCTTTTTCGGCGACGAAGATGCGCCCGTCCGGTGCGAATTCGATGTTCATCGGTTGGTTGAGGCCAGTCAGGACGGTTTGTTCCCGGAATCCGGTGGGCAGCACGGCGGCCGATGCTGGTGCCGGTATTCCGATGACCACCAGTAGCGCGGCGACGAGCGCGCTGACAAGGAACGCGGACATGACACGCTTACCGAACACAGGCATCCTCCCCCAGAGGTTCGTGGCGGGAGAAGAACAACACAGAATGATGAATGTCTTTAGACGTTAATGCGGCTGCCTGCATCGAGCGGCTAATCCGACGCACGCCTCGAATGATCAATGAACGTGTCGTACCTGCCGTGAACGGGCAAGCCGGAAACAATTCATCGGCACGCGTCGGGACGCGGTATCCACCGGTCGCCGAGCAGTTGATGGAGGGTCAGCACCACGACGACCGGGCCCGCCCCCGGCCGGCACGCCACCACATGTCCGGTGACGGGCTGGCCGCGTCGATGCCGGGCCCGGTCGTGGGTCGTCCACTCAGTCGCGCTGCTCGATCTGGCCACGGATGGTGACGAACTGGGCCTCGGCCTCGGTGCGGGACGTGAAGTACATCACCACCAGGCCGACGCTGCCGCGGTCCGCCCAGGCGCAGATGCCCATCGGTACGCCCTCTGCCTGGCCGTCACCGCAACTGGCGTCGCCGCCGAGCGGACCCGCGTCCACCGCGGCCATGTTGGTGACCCCCAGTTCGCCGGAGAGGCCCTGGATCGCGTCGTCAAGCTCCTTCTTCGGGTCGACCATCACCCCGGAGACCGCCACGATCATGACGAGATCCTGCGCGGTGGGGTCGCCGTAGAAGGCGCCTACCGCGCCGGTCTCGTTCTCCACACTGGAGGTGAGGCCCTGGACCATCTGGTCGGAGGCGGTCTGGAACTGCGGATCGGTCACCTTCGGCCGGCCGGCCAGGGTGTCCGGCGCGACCACCGTGGTGCGGGTGGCGTCGATCGTCTCGTTGACCGTGTCCCTGACCAGGAACCAGATGGCCGTGGCACCACCGACGCAGAGCACCAGCAGCACCGCGAGGACGATCAACACGATCTTCCCGACGTTTGACTTCTTCTTCGGTGGCGGCGGGAAGGCGCCCTCGGGCGGCACGGCACCGGGCGGGAACGCGCCACCTGGCGGCGGATACCCACCTCCGGGCGGCACGGCGCCGGGCGGCGGCGGGAAGCCTGCGGGTACGGCGCCCGGCGGCTGCGCGGCGGGCTCGCCCGGCGACTGCGGCGGGTACGGTCCGGGCGCGGCGGGAGTGTCGCCCGGCGGCGGGTAGCCGGCCCCTGGCGGGTACGGCCCGGCGTTCGGCGGGTTCTGGTGCTCGTCCGGGGGTTGGGACATGGGGTCAGCTCCTGCTGTCGACGGAAGCGGTGATCCTAACCAGGCAGAGCCCGTCGCGCTGTCCGGTGCGCAACGCGGTTGCCGGCAGGGCCGGGGGAGTGCGAAGATCGCGGGGTCAGCCCGATCCAGGAGGGGGGTGCGTCGATGTTCACTGTGATGCTGTCCGCACCCCGCCTCGCCGGCTGACCGCTCACCTTCGCGGGGCACTTTCCAACGGGAGAACCGTCCCGTAGATCAGCGGACCCAGCACGTCAGTTCTGACTGTCAAGAGGGACGACAATGAGCGCACGGATCCACAACATCGGTATCGACTGTCACGACACGTACGCCCTGGCCGGTTTCTGGGCCCAGGTGTTCGAGTGCCCCCGCCAGCCGGACGACTTCCCCGGTGACCCGGAGGCCATGCTGCTGCCCCCGGGTGGGCCGGAGGTTCTCTTCCTGGCCGTGCCGGAGGGCAAGACGGTGAAGAACCGCCTGCACCTGGACCTGGAACCCACCGACCGGACCCGGGCCGAGGAGGTCGAGCGGCTGCTCGGCCTCGGCGCCCGGCACGTCGCCGACCACATCGGGCCGGACGGCGCCGGTTGGGTGGTGCTTGCCGACCCCGAGGGCAACGAGTTCTGCGTACTGCGCAGCGCCGCCGAGAAGGCGGCGGCGGCCGGGTGACGTGACGGTGCGGGGGCCCAGCCGCAGCTGCGACTGGGCCCCCCGGACCCACGGAGCATCTGTGCCTGGCTCAGCCGGCGAGGCTGGCCACTCCCGGGGGCAGGAAGCGCTGGCCGGTGACCCGCTCGCTGGTGCCGGTCCGGTCCAGGTACGGCGTGACGCCGCCCAGGTGGAACGGCCAGCCGGCGCCGAGGATCATGCACAGGTCGATGTCCTGCGGCTCGGCCACCACGCCCTCGTCGAGCATCAGCCGGATCTCCTGCGCCAGGCCGTCCAGGGCGTTGCGCCGGACCTGCTCCTCGGTGAGCGGCTGGTCGCCGACGACAAGCAGCTTGGCCACCTCGGCGTTGATCTCGTCGTCGACCACGATCGGCTGGCCGGAGTCGGCGATCCGCTTGAGGTTCTCGCTCACCCCGAACCGCTCCGGGAAGGCGGCGTGCAGGGTGCCGCCCACGTGGTACGCCACGGCCGGGCCGACCAGCTGGAGCAGGGCGAGCGGGCGCATCGGCAGGCCCAGCGGGTCCAGCGCCCGGTCGGCCACCTCCAGCGGGGTACCGGCGTCCACGGCGGCGAAGACCGTGCCGAGGAACCGGGTCAGCAACCGGTTCACCACGAACGCCGGCGCGTCGGAGACCAGCACGCTCGACTTCTTCAGCTGCTTGCCGACCGCGAACGCGGTGGCCAGGGTGGCGTCGTCGGTGCGTTCGCCCCGGACGATCTCCAGCAGCGGCAACACCGCGACCGGGTTGAAGAAGTGGAAGCCGACCACCCGTTCCGGGTGCGCCAGCTCCTCGGCCATCGCAGTGACCGAGAGCGAGGAGGTGTTGGTGGCCAGCACCGCCTCCGGCTTGACGATCTTCTCCAGCTCGGCCCAGACCTGCTTCTTGACGTTCAGGTCCTCGAAGACCGCCTCGATGACGAAGTCGGCATCGGCAAAGGCGGACTTGTCGACCGAACCGCTCACCAGGCCGTACAGCTTGGCGGCCGTGCCCTTGTCCATCCGGCCCTTGCTGACCTGCTTCTCGATCTGGGTGTGCACGTAGCCCACACCCTTGTCCACCCGGGCCTGGTCCAGGTCGGTGAGCACCACCGGCACCTGGAGGCGACGGGCGAAGAGCAGCGCGAGCTGGCTGGCCATCAGGCCGGCGCCGACGATGCCCACCTTGGTCACCGGGCGGGCCAACTCCTTGTCCGGCGCGCCGGCCGGCCGCTTGGCCCGCCGCTGCACCAGGTCGAAGGCGTACAGGCCGCTGCGCAGCTCCTCGGAGAAGATCAGGTCGGCCAGGGCCTCGTCCTCGGCGGCGGCGCCGGTGGCGAAGTCGGCGTCCTTCGCCGTCTCCAGCAGGTCCAGCGCCTTGTACGCGGACGGAACCGCGCCGTGCAGCCGCTGGTCCAGGGTCTGCCGGGCGAAGTAGAGCACGCCCGCCCACATGTCCTTGTCGACCTCGGGCCGGGTCACGGTGACCTCGCCACGAACCACTCCGGCGGCCCATTCGAGGGACCGCTCCAGGAAGTCGGCCGGTTCCAGGAGTACGTCCGCGATGCCCAGCTCGGCGGCCTGCTTCGGCTTGAGCATCTTGTTCTGCATGAGCGGGTTCTGGATGATCACCTGGGTCGCCGCCGGGATGCCGATCAGATTCGGCAGCAGCTGGGTGCCGCCCCAGCCGGGGATCAGGCCGAGGGACACCTCCGGCAGGGCGAGGGCCGCCGCACCGGCCGACAGCGTCCGGTAGTGGCAGTGCAGGGCCAGCTCCAGGCCGCCGCCCATCGCCGCGCCGTTGACGAAGGCGAAGGTCGGGATCTGGCTCTCCTTGAGCCGGGCGAAGACCCGGTGACCGAGCCGGCCGATCTCCAGCGCCTGCTCGCGGTCGGCCAACAGCGGCAGGCTTGTGATGTCCGCGCCGACGCAGAAGATGTACGGCTTGCCGGTGACCGCGATGAACGCCGGGTTCGCCGCCAGGGCGGCGGTGATCGCCTCGTCCAGGCTGGTCAGGCCGGCCGGGCCGAAGGTGTTCGGCTTGGTGTGGTCGAATCCGTTGTCGAGGGTGATCAGGGCGGCCGGGCGGTCCAGCCCGGGCACGTTCACCTGGCGCAGCAGCGCCCGGGTAACCACCTCGTTCGGTGCGGCGAGGCTCATTTGTCGCTACCTTCCCAGTGCGGGTTCTCCCAGATGACCGTGCCGCCCATGCCGATGCCGATGCACATGGCGGTGAGCCCGTAGCGGACCTCGGGGTGCTCGGCGAACTGCCGGGCGAGCTGGGTCATCAGCCGTACGCCCGAGGAGGCGAGCGGGTGCCCGATGGCGATCGCGCCGCCCCACTGGTTGACCCGCGGGTCGTCGTCGGCGATGCCGAAGTGGTCGAGGAAGGCGAGCACCTGCACGGCGAACGCCTCGTTCAGCTCGAACAGGCCGATGTCGTCGATGCTCAGGCCGGCGATGCGCAGCGCCTTCTCGGTCGACGGGATCGGGCCGACGCCCATCACCTCGGGCTCGACACCGACGAAGCCGTACGACACCAGGCGCATGGCGATCGGCAGGCCCAGCTCACGGGCCACCTCCTCGGCCACCAGCAGGCTGGCGGTGGCGCCGTCGTTCAGGCCGGCGGCGTTGCCCGCGGTGACCTTGCCGTGCGGGCGGAACGGGGTCTTGAGGGTGGCGAGCTTCTCAAGCGAGGTGTCCCGGGGTGCCTCGTCCACTGTGGCCAGGCCCCAGCCGGTCTCCGGGTCGCGGATCGCCACCGGCACCAGGTCGTCCTGGAGCTTGCCGTTGGCGTACGCCTTGGCGGTCTTCTGCTGTGAGGCGAGCGCGAAGGCGTCCGTGCGCTCCTTGGTGATGTGCGGCACCCGGTCGTGCAGGTTCTCCGCGGTGGCGCCCATCACCAGGGCGGACGGGTCGACCAGCTTCTCGGCGACGATGCGCGGGTTCGGGTCGACGCCCTCGCCCATCGGGTGGCGGCCCATGTGCTCCACGCCGCCGGCGATCGCGACGTCGTACGCGCCCATGGCGATGCCGCTGGCGACGGTGGTCACCGCGGTCATCGCCCCGGCGCACATCCGGTCGATGGCGAAGCCGGGCACGGTCTTGGGCAGGCCCGCCAGCAGGGCGGCGGTGCGGCCGATGGTCAGGCCCTGGTCACCGATCTGGGTGGTGGCGGCGATGGCGACCTCCTCGACCCGCTCCGGCGGCAGCTGCGGGTTGCGTCGCAGCAGCTCGCGGATGCAGCGGATCACCAGGTCGTCCGCGCGGGTGTTGGCGTACATGCCACCCGCCTTGCCGAACGGGGTGCGGACGCCGTCGACGAAGACGACATCCCGTACTTCACGGGGCACTGTGAGCCTCCTAGCCGGCACTGGCGTTTCTCCGGATGCTACCCGTCAGTAACAATCCGCGCCCGCGCCTCCCCCTGTGGCCCAGCCCACACCACCCCCGAACCGCTCCCGATCTCTCCGTTGATCAAGAGGTTTGCGTCGGCGACCCGCCGCGCGGCCGACACAAACCTCTTGATCAACGCCGATCAGGTGGGGGTGGTGGGGCGTGGGAGGAGGAGGGCTTCGGCGAAGGCGGGGAGGAGGAGGGCGATCTGCCATTCGCGGGCGTGGTAGCCGCGGAGCAGCTCGGCGACGGTGGATTCGGTGATCTCCTCGGGCGGCTGCCAGGCGATGCGGCGGACCGTGTCCGGGGTGATCAGGTTCTCCGGTGGCAACCGATGCTCGCCGGCCAGCCGCAACACCACCTCGCGGCAGCGCGCCAGGCGTGCGGCGGCCGCCGGGTCCCGCTCGGCCCACCGGTGTGGTGGGGGCGGGCCCTCCACCGTCGGCGTCACCGGCAGCGCGTCGTCGGGCAACTGTCGGGCGTCGTCCAGCGCGGCCAACCAGGTGCGGGCCAGCCGGCGTACCGACCGACCACCGAAGCCGGGCAGGGTGAGCAGGGCCTTCTCGTCCCTCGGGTCCAGCTCGGCCGCCGCGACGATGGCCGAGTCGGGCAGCACCCGGCCCGGTGCCGAGTCGCGGCGAGCGGCGATCTGGTCGCGGGCGTACCAGAGCGAACGGACCCGAGCCTGCGCCCGCGCCCCACGGACCCGGTGGATGCCGGAGGTACGCCGCCACGGCTCGGCCCGTACCCGGGGTGGTTTGGCCCCGGTACGCACCAGCGCGGCGAACTCCTCCGCCGCCCACTCGGACTTGCCCTGTCGGGCCAGCTCCGCGTCGAGCGCGTCGCGTAGATCGACAAGCAGTTCCACGTCCAGCGCCGCATAGGTCAGCCAGGACTGCGGCAGCGGCCGGCTGGACCAGTCCGCTGCGGAGTGGTGTTTCTCCAGGCTGAACCCGAGCAGCTGCTCGGTGAGCGCGGCCAGGCCCACCCGTTCGAACCCGGCGAGCCGGGCGGCCAGCTCGGTGTCGAACAGTCGGCGCGGACGCAGCCCCAGCTCGGCGAGGCAGGGCAGGTCCTGGTTCGCCGCGTGCAGCACCCATTCCGCCTCGGCGATCGCGGCGTCCAGGGCGCTCAGGTCGGGTAGTGGCAGCGGGTCGATCAACGCGGTGCCGGCGCCGCCGCGGCGCAGTTGCACGAGGTACGCCCGCTGGCTGTAGCGGTACCCGGAGGCCCGCTCGGCGTCCAGAGCCACCGGCCCGGCACCGGCCGCGAAACGGGCCACCACCTCGGCTAGTTGCTCGGACTGGGCGATCGGTTCGGGGGTGCCCTCACGGGGCGCGGTCAGCGGCACGGACTCGCTGCCGGTGGGCTCGGTCCCCGCGTCCGACGGCTCCGGCCGTGCCGACGGCGGGTGATGCGTGTCGTTTCCCGTACGGCTTGCGGCGGCCCGACGGCGCAGGGGTGGTTCGTCGGTCACCTGACAACCCTAGTGCGCGAGCGGATCGTGCGGCGCGCACCCGCCCCCGTCGCGTGTCGCTCAGCCGGCGGCAGCGGTACGGCGCTCCGGCAGGGCGGTGACGCCGGGTGGGGGCAGGCCGGCCGTGGAGGCGAGCAGGGTGCACCAGGCGTACAGGTGCGGGGCCAGGTCAAGGCCGGTCGGGGTCCACGAGGCGCGGATCTCGATGTCACTCGCCGTGGGCGGTCCCGCCAGTTCTCCGAACCGGGTCGACATCGTCTGCGTGATCGTCCCGCCGATGGCCCGGTGCCCCGCCGCCTGGGCGTCGAGGGCGTCGGTGAGCCAGGTCCAGCCCACCCCGGGCAGCAGCGGATCGGCGGCGAGATCGACCTCCAGCTCGGCGGTCACGTAGGTGACCAGCCGCAGGGTGCCCTGCCAGGCTTCGTGTCCCGCCGGGTCGTGCAGCAGGATCAGCCGGCCGGTGGCCACCTCGTCGCCGTCGCGCAGCACCGTCGCGGCGAGCGCGAAGGCGTACGGCGCCAGGCGTTGCGGCGCGGCCAGCTCCTCCAGGAGGATCTCCGGCCGGGGCGTCGCCGACCGGAGCCCGGCGACCGCGCGGGCGAAGGTGTCCGGAAGCGCGATCGGGGCGGCCATGCCCGCAGCCTATGCCGCCGGCCGCTGCCCGGCCGGGACGGCGCGCCGACGATCCACTCGCCGATGATCGTCGTACCCACGGCGCCCGCGCGGGGCGGGACGTGGCACGATGGCGACGATGACCACCGAGAGTACGGGCACCGCCGCCCGAGACGACGAATCCCGCCCCGGCGGGCCTGCGGACTCGCCCTTCGTGCGGGCGTGTCGCCGCCGCTCCGTCCCGCACACCCCGGTCTGGTTCATGCGGCAGGCCGGCCGGTCGCTGCCGGAGTACCGCGAGATCCGGGCGAACGTGGCGATGCTGGAGTCCTGCCGTCGACCGGACCTGGTCACCGAAATCACGCTCCAGCCGGTACGCCGGCACGGGGTGGACGCCGCGATCCTGTTCAGCGACATCGTGGTGCCGGTCGCCGCTGCCGGGGTCGACCTGGACATCGTGCCGGGGACCGGACCGGTGGTGGCCGAGCCGGTGCGTACCGCCGCCGACGTGGAGCGGATCCGGCCGATCGGTCGCGACGATGTCCCGTACGTGGACGAGGCGGTCCGGATGCTGGTCAAGGAGCTGGGCGACACCCCGCTGATCGGCTTCGCCGGGGCACCCTTCACCCTGGCCAGCTACCTGGTCGAGGGCGGGCCGTCGCGGACCCACGCGAAGACCAAGGCGCTGATGTACGGCGAGCCCGAGCTGTGGCACGCCCTGGCTGGCCGGCTGGCCGAGGTGACCCTGGCGTTCCTGCGGGTGCAGATCGAGGCCGGGGTCAGCGCGGTGCAGCTCTTCGACTCCTGGGCCGGCGCGCTTTCCGAGGCCGACTACCGCCGGTTCGTGCTGCCCCACTCGACCGCCGTGCTCGCCGGGCTCGCCGAGGCGGGGGTACCCCGGATCCACTTCGGGGTGGGCACCGCCGAGTTGCTCGGCGCGATGGCCGAGGCCGGGGCCGACGTGGTCGGCGTCGACTGGCGTACGCCGTTGGACGTCGCGACCCGCCGGATCGGCCCGGAGCGGGCCGTGCAGGGCAACCTCGACCCGTGCGTACTGCTGGCCCCGTGGCCGGTGGTGGAGACCGAGGTACGCCGGATCCTCGACGAGGGCCGGGCCACGCCGGGACACGTGTTCAACCTCGGTCACGGCGTGCTGCCGGAGACCGATCCGGAGGTGTTGACCCGGGTGGTTGCCCTGGTGCACGAACTCTCCGCCGAGGGCTGACCGCCGTGGCGACGCGCTGGCGGGTGGCGGTGGTCGGTGGCGGAGTCGCCGGCCTGACCGCTGCGGTCCGGTTGCGGGACCGCGCCCCCGCCGGCACCGAGATCACCGTGTACGAGCAGTCCGGCGCGCTCGGTGGCAAGCTGCGCACCGGCGAGTTGGCCGGCGGCCCGGTGGAGTTCGGCGCGGAGTCGTTCCTGATGCGCGACCCGGCCGGTGGCCCCTCCGCCGCGGTGGCCCTGGTCCGCCGGCTCGGGCTGACCGGGCGGATCGTGCACCCGACCGTCGGGCAGGCGGCACTCGCCGTCGACGGTGGGCTGCGCCCGATCCCGGGCGGCACGCTTGTCGGCGTACCGGGTGATCTGGAGCAGGTGGCGACGGTGGCCCGGCCGACTCCGGACGCCGACCGCGACGAGGGCCGGCCGCTGCTCGCGCCGGAGCAGGACGTCTCCGTCGGCGCGCTGGTCCGCTCCCGGTTCGGCGACGAGGTGGTGGACCGGTTGGTCGACCCGATGCTCGGCGGGGTCTACGCCGGCCGCGCCGACGGTCTCTCCCTGGCCACCACGATGCCGGCCCTGGCCCGGGCGGCCCGCACGGAGCACACGCTGCTCGGCGCGGTACGCGCGGCGCAGGCCGCCGCCCCGCGCGCCCCCGGCGAACCGGTCTTCGGCACCCTCGACGGCGGGCTCGGCACCCTGGTCGACGCCGCCGCCACGGCCAGCGGGGCGACCATCCGCCGCAACGCGGCGGTCCGCGAACTCTCCCCGGCCGGCGCCGGCTGGCGGCTCACCGTCGGGCCGACCCGCGATCCCGAGCACGTCGAGGTCGACGCGGTGGTGCTGGCGGTGCCGGCCCGCCCGGCGGCCCGGCTGCTCGCCGACGTCGCCGCCGAGGCGGCGGAGCGGATCGGTGGGCTGGACTACGCAAGCGTCGCGCTTGTCACGCTGGCCCTGCCGGAGCCGGCGCTGCCGCAGCTCTCCGGCTTCCTGGTGCCCGGCACCGAGGGGCTGCTGACCAAGGCGTCGACGTTCTTCACCACCAAGTGGGGGCACCTGCGCCGGCCGGACGGGGTGGCGCTGGTCCGCGCCTCGGTCGGCCGGTACGGGGAGGAGGCCCAGCTCCAGCGCCCCGACGAGGACCTGGCCGCCACCGTGCACCGGGAGCTGTCGGCGGTGCTCGACGTGCCGCTGCCCGCCCCGGTCGACGGGCACGTGCAACGCTGGGGCGGCGCGCTGCCGCAGTACACCCCCGGGCACCTGGACCGGGTGGCCGCCGCACGCTCCGCGCTGCGGGTGGCCCACCCGACGCTGCGGCTGGCCGGCGCCGGCTACGACGGCGTGGGCATCCCGGTCTGCGTCCGCTCCGGCGAGACGGCGGCCGACGAGATCATCACAGCACTGGAAGGATCGGGAAGTTGACGGAGCAGAGCAACGCGGCCCGGCTGCGGGAGCTGAACGACACCATCCGCTACACCATGTGGTCGGTCTTCCGGTCCAGCGCGCCGTTGCCGTCGCTGCGGGAGAACGTGACAGGTGAGGCCGAGTCGCTGATCGAGGAGTTGGCCGGCAAGGACGTCGTGGTCCGGGGCACGTACGACGTCTCCGGCCTGCGCGCCGACGCCGACCTGATGATCTGGTGGCACTCCTCGTCCAGCGACGCACTCCAGGATGCGTACCTGCGGTTCCGGCGGACCATTCTGGGTCGGGCGATGACCCCGGTCTGGTCGCAGATGGCGCTGCACCGGCCGGCCGAGTTCAACAAGAGCCACATCCCGGCGTTCCTGGCCGGTGAGGAGGCCCGCGCCTACCTCTGCGTCTACCCGTTCGTCCGCTCGTACGACTGGTACCTGCTGCCCGACGCCGAGCGGCGGGAACTGCTCGCCGAGCACGGCAAGATGGCCCGGGGCTACCCGGACGTCCGGGCCAACACGGTGGCCTCGTTCGCGCTCGGCGACTACGAGTGGATGCTCGCCTTCGAGGCCGACGAGCTGCACCGCATCGTGGACCTGATGCGCGACCTGCGTGGCTCCCGGGCCCGGTTGCACGTGCGCGAGGAGGTCCCCTTCTACACCGGCCGCCGCCGCCCGATCGCCGACATCATCGCGAACCTGGTGTAAGGAAGGGCCCCCTTTTAACGCCTCGTGCATAGCAAGGGCCCCCTTTTAACACAACAACCGGTCCGCACCCGGCCGCGGTGATCACCACGGCCGGTGCGGACCGGGTTCGACCGCTTGGGGCCGCTCCGGAGGGAGTGCGGCGTGGCCCCAACCGGGGTCAGGCCATCACCGTGCAGGTGAGCGTGGGCACGTTGCTGCTGCCCGAGCCCAGGAAGCCGAAGGTGGCACTGCCGCCGGCGCCGAGGTTGCCGTTGTAGCCGACGTTGGTGGCGGTCACCGTCGAGCCGCTGGAACTGATGTTGGCGCTCCAGAACTGACTGATCTGCTGGCCGTTGGCGTACGTCCAGTTGACCCGCCAGCCGCGGATTGCCGTGTTGCCCGCGGTCACCTGCACCTCACCCTGGAATCCGCCGGACCAGGTCGAGGTCACCCGGTACGTCGCCGCGCACGTGCCGGACACCGGCACGCCGGTCGTCGGCGGGGTGGTCGGCGGACTGGACGTGGGCGGGGTGGTGGTCGGCGGGGTGGTGGTCGGTGGCGTGGTGGTCGGCGGGGTGCTGCCGCCACCGAACTGCACGTCGCTACAGATGTAGTACGACTGGTCGGAGTGGCTGGCCTGCCAGATGGTGAAGATGACGTGCCGGCCGGTACGCCCCGGCGCGTTCACCGGGACCTCGATGGAGACTCCGCCGGTCTCCGGCCGCCACTGGGAGGCCGGCGTGTTGCCGATCTGACCGACCAGTTCCAGGTGTGACCAGGCCAGCGGCGTGGTCAGCGCGTCGTAGCCCTGCCGGGTGGCGTACACCCGGATGTAGTCGGCGCCGTGACTGGCCTGGTCGTAGAACTTGAGCCGGAAGTTGTTGGCGACCGAGGTGGTGCGCCAGGCGCCGGGCACGTCCATCGCCCGGTAGCGTCCGTTCTCGGTGCGTCCGCCGGAGCAGAGCTGACCGTTCGGGACGGCGGCCTGGTGGTTGCCGCCCACGCCGTCGCGGTACAGGCCGTTCCAGTTCCACATGGCGTTCGTGTCGGTCTGCCACGCCTGCCAGCACATCGGGTCCTCGGTGGCCATCCGCGGGTTCTGGAAGTCACCACCCCAGCGCTGCCAGCAGCCGTAGTTGCGGGAGACGGGGTTGGCCACCGAGCCGTGCGCCGACGCGGGTACGGCAAGCGCGGTGGTGGCGAGCAGCGTGGCGACGGCCGCGACGGCCAGTAGCCATACCGCGCGCGATGATTTGAGTACGTTGGACATGGAGCCCCCAGGGGGAGTCGTCGGATCGACATCGCCCAGACACGCGGGAGTTGCCCCTCCCGGGCCGGCTACGGGTGGCCCCGTCGTTTGTACTGGCTCCAATCAAAAGAATGGCACAAGCCATCGTCATCGGTCAATTGGGAAAACGTTTTCCAGCACGTCGCGCCGACCGTTACCGAGGTCGAGGTGGCGGGGTTCGCTGACTGGCCGGTCAGCGGTGGCGGCGCATCGGAGTGTGCGGGATGCCGTCCTCGACGTACGCCGGGCCGCTCACCGTGAAGCCGTGCCGGGCGTAGAGGTCGACCAGGTGCGACTGGGCCTCCAGCACGCAGGGCCGATCGCCGATCTCGGCCAGCGCCGCGGCCATCAACTGCCCGGCGTGCCCGGCACCGCGGGCGGCCGGCGCCACCACCACCCGCCCGATCCTGGCCACGCCGCCGGGGTCGGCCAGGATCCGCAGGTACGCCAGGGGAGCGCCGTCGAGTGCCAGCCAGACGTGCCGGGTGCCGGGCTCGACGTCGCGCCCGTCGAGTTCCGGGTACGCGCACTCCTGCTCGACCACGAACACGTCGACGCGCAGTCTCAGCAGGTCGTAGAGGGTGCGGGCGTCCAGGTCGGCGAAGGCGGCGACCCGCAGTTCCGGGCTCGGCATCCCGCCAGGTTAGCGACTGGCGGTCTAGGCCGGGCGGGCGCCGACCGCGTCGCGGATCTCGGCACCCTGCTCGGACTCCACCGCTCGGGCGCAGTGCCCGCAACAGAAGAAGCGGCCGGACACCTCCACGCCGTGCCCGACGATCCTGATCTGGCAGTGCTCGCAGATCGGCGCCAGCTTGTGTACCGCGCACTCGAAGCAGTCGAAGGTGTGCACGTCGCCGCTGACCGTGCGTACCTCGAACGCCATCCAGTAGTCGTTTCCGCAGACCTCGCACGTCGCCACGACGCCATCCCTTCGCCAAGTCGGTGTTCCGCCAAGCGTGCGACCCGCAGGCATCGGGGCCGGCTGGAAACCGCCCGGGTCACCCGGGCGGGCGGCGTGTCGCGTCGGTGTGTCGGGCGTTGTACCGGATGACCTGGCCGATGGCGGCGGCCCGGCCGCCGGTCCGTCGAGATGGCGGCGGCCCGGCCGCCGGTCCGTCGAGATCGCGAACCGGGAGGACGACAATGATCAAGCGAAACCGGCTCTTCGGCAGCCAGACCCGGGTCACCTTCTGTCTTCCCCGGGACACTCCACCCGGCACGGTGAGCGTGGTCGGCTCCTTCAACGGTTGGCAACCCGGCGAGCACGTGCTGGTGGCCCGCCGGGACGGCACCCGGACGGTGACCGTACGCCTCGGTCCCGGGCGGCACCGCTTCCGCTACCTGGCCACGGGCGGGCTGTGGTTCGACGACGAATCCGCCGACCAGGTGGACGACCAGGGCGGCCTGCTGGTGCTCTGACGCTCCCGGACACCGTCTCTTTTATCGACAATGGTCTTTACTGTTAACAAGGTTTAAATTATGTTGATGGCACCTCACCAGGCAACACGCCGCTAAGGAGCTGCCGTCATGCGCCGAAGAATCACCCTTCCGTTGGTCGCGACGGGCACCATGGTCGCCACCCTGGCCGTCGCCACCCCGGCCCAGGCCCACGGCTACGTCTCGTCGCCACCCAGCCGTCAGGCGCTCTGCGCCCAGAACCGGGTCCCCGACTGCGGGCAGATCAGATGGGAGCCGCAGAGCGTCGAAGGCCCCAAGGGGCTGCGCAACTGCCACGCCAACATCGCGCACTTCGCCGTCCTCAACGACGACAACCGTGGCTGGCCCGCCACCTCGGTCGGCAGCACGGTCACGTTCACCTGGATCAACACCGCCCAGCACGCCACCCGCGACTGGGAGTACTTCATCGGCAACAACCGGGTCGCGGTCTTCTCCGGCGGCGGACGACAGCCCGGCCCCACCGTCTCGCACACCGTCAACCTCTCCGGCTACTCCGGGCGGCAGAAGCTGCTTGCCGTCTGGAACATCGCCGACACCGCCAACGCCTTCTACTCCTGCGTCGACCTCCAGGTCGGCGGCGGAAGCGGCAATCCGCCGCCCAGCCCGAGCCCGACCAACCCGCCGGCACCCGCGCCCACCCCGACGGCCGCCCCGACCAGCAACCCGCCGGCCGGTGGCACCTGGACGGCGGGTCGCGCGTACGCCGTCGGTGACCAGGTCAGCTACGGCGGGCGGACGTACCGCTGCCGGCAGGCGCACACCGCCATCGCCGGCTGGGAGCCGCCGCACGTGCCAGCGCTGTGGAGTCTGATCTGACCAGCGGGAGGTGCGGCCGGCCCCGGCCCACGCCGCACCTCCCAGCAGACACTTGAGCTGTCGGCGTGGCGGTCAGCTGGTGCTGGGGTCCAGGCGGATGGAGAGTGAGTTCACGCAGTGCCGGGTGTTCTTCGGGGTGAAGCCCTCGCCCCGGAAGACGTGCCCGAGGTGGCTGTCGCAGCGGGCGCAGCGGATCTCGGTGCGGCGCATGCCGAGGCTGTTGTCCTCGATCTCCTTGATCGCGCCGGGGATGGCGTCGTCAAAGCTCGGCCAGCCGCAGTGCGAGTCGAACTTGGTGTCGCTCGGGTAGAGCTGGGCACCGCAGGCCCGGCACCGGTACATGCCGGGGGTCTTGGTGTCGACGTACTCGCCGGTCCAGGCCGGCTCGGTGCCGTGCTCACGCAGCACCCGGAACTCGTCGGGGCTGAGCCGGACCCGCCACTCGTCCTCGGTGCGGGGCAGTTCACTGTCGGGAAGACTCACGTGCCAACGGTACGTCGAACGTCGGACCTATCGCATATGGTCGCGAAATGGCAGGCACGAAGGCTCCGGCCGAGGAGATCGAGGTCGCCGGGCAGACCGTACGGTTGTCCAGCCCGGACCGGGTGATCTTCCCGCAACGCGGCTTCACCAAGGCCGACGTCTTCCACTACTACCTGGCCGTGGGCGACGGCATCATGCGCGCCCTGCGCGACCGGCCGACGACCCTGCAACGCTTCCCCGACGGCATCGAGGGGGAGATGTTCTTCCAGAAGCGGGTGCCGACGCGCGGCGTGCCGCCCTGGGTGCGTACCGCCGAGATCAGCTTCCCCAGCGGGCGCAAGGCCGCCGAGCTCTGCCCGGCGGACCTGGCCCATGTGGCCTGGGCGGCGCAGATGGGCACCGTCGTGTTCCATCCCTGGCCGGTACGCGCCGCCGAGGTCGACCAGCCGGACGAGTTGCGGGTCGACCTCGACCCGCAACCCGGCACCGACTTCGCCCACGCGGCCACCGCCGCCGCCGAGCTGCGCGCGATCCTCGACGAGCTGGGGGTGACTGGCTGGCCGAAGACCTCCGGTGGCCGGGGCGTGCACGTCTACCTGCGCATCCAGCCGCGCTGGACGTTCGTCGAGGTGCGTCGGGCCACCATCGCACTGGCCCGGGAGTTGGGCCGCCGCCGCCCCGACCTGGTCACCACCGCCTGGTGGAAGGAGGAACGCGGCGAGCGGGTCTTCGTGGACTACAACCAGATGGCCCGGGACCGCACGATCGCCTGCGCATACTCGCTGCGGGCGAACGCGCGGGCCACCGTCTCCACCCCGGTCAGCTGGGACGAGCTGGCCGAGGTCGACCCGGACGACTTCGACCTGCGCAGCGTGCCGCAACGGTTGAGCGAGCGGGGCGACCCGCACGCCGGCATCGACGACGCCGGGTGGGACATCACCCCACTGCTGGAGTGGGCGGAGCGGGACGCCGCCGCCGGCGAGGGCGACCTGCCCTACCCGCCGGACCACCCGAAGATGCCCGGCGAACCGAAGCGGGTCCAACCCTCCAAGGACCGCGACCGCCCCCGCTGACCCGCGCACCCCCCGCTCCGCCGGGCGACGCGCCCGGTGATCGAAGCAGGCCGCTCTGCGGCGGCAAGGGAACTCCCGCCGTTGGGAGTTAGCTCGGGGCGCCACCCTTCACGCTGCTCACAAAGGATCGCCACTGGGAGACGTCGAACAGCAACGCCGGCCCGTCAACGTCCTTGCTGTCCCGAACCCCCACGATCGCCCCGAGATTGTCCGCCACCTCGACACACTCGCCCTCCGCGCTTCGGCTGCTCTTGCGCCACCGGGCGTTGGTCAGGTCATTCATCGAAGCTCTCCTTGATAATCGTCCCAATCAGGTCTTCAGACTCGCGTACGCCGAGCGAAAGGTCCAGAAGGGTGGTCCAGGCGTCCGCGTAGGCCTGCACTTCTGATGGCCTGTCCAGGTAGAGGCTCCCGGTCAATGACTCGCTGTAGACGGTCGAAGGCTCTGCCGGCCGGGTGCCCACCGCTGGAAAGTCCAGCATGATGAACGAGCCGGCAACGGATGCCAGTCGCGGCCCGATGCTCAGCGGCAGCACCCGGACCGAGACGTTGGGTCGCTGCGCGGCGTTCACCAGGTGGGCGAGTTGGCTACGCCAGGCGTCCAGGTCGGGGAGAGGGCGGCGGATCACCGCCTCGTCGACGATGGCCTCGAAAGTGGGGGCCTTTGGGCTGCGGCGGGTGAGTAGCTTCTGGCGCTCCAAACGCAGCGCGACCTTCTGGGCCACCTCGTCTGGGCTGCGACCGGCCTTCGCGCTGAAGATGGCCGAGGCGTAGTCAGCGGTTTGCAGCAACCCGGGGATCAGCGAAGGCTCGAATTGGCGGATGTGTCGGGCAGCCGCCTCCAACCCGACGTACAGCTCGAACCATGCCGGGATGGCCTCGCCGTATGCGTGCCACCAGCCTCGGCTCTTGCTCTCTCTGGCCAGGCTGACCATGACCTCAGTCAATTCGACAGACGTGCCGTAGTGCTGGCACATTAGCGTGACGTCATGGGTGCGAAGTGAAGTCTGCCCACTCTCCAAGCGGTACATCTTGGCACGGGACCATTCGAGCGCTGCGGCTGCCGCCTCGAGGTTGATCCCTGCTTCCTCCCTGGCCTGACGCAGCAGCCTGCCCAATTGGCGACGGGGGACTGATGATCCAACTTCGCTCATCTCGGCCCTTCTCAATTCGATGCGGCGATGTGTCTCAACTGGAACATCATGGCGTGGACGATGATTCGTTGCAATTGCCTTGCCGGGGTTTTTTCTTTGAGACATTGCATCTTCTGGGTCCGCTGACCGATCGTGCTGGTGACGGCTTATCTGCTGCTGATCATCGGAGGTCTCGGATGGCTGGGTGGAAGTGGTTTCAGCGGAGCAACGCTCCGATCGACGTGGTGAAGCGGTCGGCCGGTGACGATCGGGTCGGCGCTGAGCTGGCTGGCACCGAGCAGGCGGGCGCGGAGTTGAGCGGCGCCGAGTTGAGCGGCGCTGAGGGGGCCGGGGCGGACCGGCTCGATTTGCCGAGCGGGGGCGCGGCTGCGGACCCTCATCAGCAGCGGTTGCTGAGGAGCAGGGCGGGGCGACGCTTCGGGTGTGCGGGGCGGCCCGGCAACCGGGGGAGCTACCGGTGAGCGGGGCGGCGGAATCGTGGCCCGCCGACGTGACGGAGCTGCCTGAGATCGAGGTCGACCGGCGGCCGGAACTGTTGGTGCTGGTGACGGAGGACGACGGGCCGATCGGGTGGGCGGTGGTGCTCCCCGACGGGCACTTCTGGTTGATCCGCAATGCGCCGGGGGCGGTGACTCACGGGTCGAGTCTCTCGGTGCTGACCAGCTTCTGGGCCGGCATCCTGGGCTGCGAGGTGGGGCGACCTCGGCTGGCCGAAGTCCCACGACCATGAGGTGCCCACGGTGAGGTGCTGCAACGGTGTGGTCCGAGCGTGCGGCGCGACGGGGCGGCGCTGCGACGATAGCTGGAGTCAGAGACTGAGCTTCATGCCCTCGTGGCTGGCGACGAAGCCTAGGCCGAGATAGAAGCGGTGGGCGTCGTGCCGGCTCTTGTCGGTGGTGAGCTGCACCAGCCCGCAGCCGCGCTGCCGTGCCTGATCGACCGCCCAGGTCATCATCAGTCGGCCGAGGCCCGCACCGCGCCGGTCCGAGCGGATCCGTACCGCCTCGATCAGTAGCCGTTCGGCACCGTGCCGGCCGAGCCCGGGGATGTAGGTGAGCTGCATACAGCCGACCACCTCGCCGTCGGCTTCGGCGACGACGATCTGGTTGCGCGGGTCGGCGGCGATGTCCGCGAACGCCTTCTCGTAGGTGGCGTCGACCTCGCCGACGTCCCGGGTACGCCCGAGCATGTCGTCGGCGAGCAGGTCGAGCACGGCGGGCAGGTCGGCCCGGACCGCCGCACGGAAGATCACGTCGCTCATCCCGCGAGAATCGCATACCCGTGGCGGCCGATTTGCGGCAGGCCGAAGGGCCGACCCCTGGTGGGGCCGGCCCTTCGGGTGTTCGGTTGTCGGATCGTCAGGAGGTCGCGGAGTAGCCACGGCTGGCGATCCAGTTGGCGAGCGTGTCGATGTCCAGCTGGTACGAGGCCTGGGTCGGGTCGGCGGAGTCGGCGATGGTCACGGTCTTACCCTCGTCGTCGTAGCCGGTGACGCTGATGTAGTGCCCGCCTTCGAAGCTGTGGGTGGTGCCGTCGGTGTCGGTGGCGGTGCCGGCGATGTTGGCGACCACGGCGCGGCCGTCGTCGACGGTGCGGACGATGTCCTCGCGTAGCTTGTCGATCTGCTTCTTGGTGGCCTTGGCGTCGCGGATCTCGACGGACTTGTAGACGTCCTTACCGGTTTCCTTGTTCAGGACGGGGGTGATGTCGTTGATGGAGTTGGTGCCGGCTTCGGTGGTGCCCATGCGCTTGGCCATGTCGTACACGTCGATGTTCTTGCCCTGGACGCTGAGGGCGTTGCGGGCGGCGGCGGGGCCGCAGAAGTAGAAGTTGGGCTGGGCCTCGTAGCGCACGTCGAGTTGGCGTTCGCCGCCGGGCTTGCGGTCGGCCTGCACCTGGGCGGCGGTGACGCCGGGGGTGGCCTGGGCGGCGATGGCGGGTGCGGCGATGCCCCCGGCGGTGGCGGCGGCAGCGGCGATGGTCAGAGCGGTCTTGCGCAGGATGGTGGTACGCATAATTGAGTCACACCTTCCGTTCGGGGGTGCGCAGCAGGAATCGACCCGGTTCGGGGCTCGCGATGCTGCGGGGGAAAGAGAAACGGGGAAAGAGGAACGCCCGGCGGGGGTGCTCGGGTGTCCGGGGGATGTAACGATCCCGGGCGGCCGCACATTCCAGGGCTCCGGGAGATCGCGTGGCGGGGCGGGGAAGCCCTCGCGGTATGCCATGTTCAACGACCCGGGGCCGGGCATCATTCCGCCGTCGGCCGATCGGCCGCTTCCCAAACGGTCGCATAGCGGACATCTGGTTGGTGGGGGCATGAGATCCCCGGAGGGCTCGACGCCCTATGACCGGCGGCTTGCCGAAGGTGATCACAATGTCCGCATGACGGGTATGCGCCGGACTGCGCCGATTGCGGTGCTGGTTCTGATTATGGCCACGAGCTGCACCGAAGCGGGGCCGGCCGAGTTGCCCGCCCGGGCGGCGCAGCTGCCGGCCGAGGTGCGGGGGCTCGGTCCGGCGGTGCTGGCGGTTCCGGTGGCGGACGATCGCCGCAGCGACCTGACCGGGCTGCTCGCCGTGGAACGGTTCGGCGACGACCTCGCTGGCCTGACACCCACCCGGCGGCACGCCGAGGTTGCCTTCGGCGATCCCCGTTTCCCGACCGTCGCCAGAGGGCTGGCTGAGGACCGCCGGGACGCCGTACTCGTCAATGGTCGCCTGCGCGACGTCACGCTGCCCGATGGCGGGTACGCCCGGCGGGCCCTGGGCGTCGACGCCACGCTGTCGATCACGGCATCCCGATGCCTCACCGTGACCAGCGACGGCACGATCGCGCAACCGGCGGTCGAGGCCTCCTGCGAGATCGTCGAGCGGGGCGGGGTGGTCTGGCAGGACCGGCAGGGCGGCCGGTACGGCGGGATCGACCTGGCGTCCGGGACGCCGAGCCCGGCCATCGCGCTGCCGTCGTACCCGATCGCCGCCACACCCGACGGCCGCTACCTCGCCGCGCTCACCCACCAGCGGCCTCCGCAACTCGTCATCGCGGACACCCGGACCGGCCAGTCGCGGCCAAGCGTGACGGTCAGCGGGACGGACGTCCCCGGGGTCTTCACCAGCGGCGGGTTCGTCGTGCTGCACCGGGTCGGCACCGCCCGGACGATCAGCCTGGCCACCCCGGACGGCGTACGTACCCTGCTCTCCCCGGTCGGCGCGGTCGCCTTCGCCCCTGACGGGCGGTACGCCATCGTGGTGGACACCCGCTCCGGCACCGGCCGGATATCCGTACTCGACCTGGAGTCGGGCGCGGTGACACCGGTTGTCGGCGACGGCGCCGACCAGGGCGGCGAGCAGCCCGCCCGGCCGGCGAAGCTGCCGCCGGTGACCGGACCGGTCACCGCCACGGTCTCCGGCGACACCGCCCTGGTCGTCGAGCTGCATCCCGCGCCCGACACCGGCGACCGGGTGCCCCGCCCCAGCCGCACCTGGTCGGTACGGCTCTCCACCGCGACCGCGACCGCCCACCCGAACACGCCGGAGGCGTCGGCGGTGCGGGTGCTCAAGCCGGATGCCCCGCCGGCCGGCCCGGCTGCGGTGACGTCGCTGTCGTTCCAACCGGGCGGTGAAACCCTCACCCTCAGCCCGGACGGTACGGTCACCAGCGCCCCGCCCGGAGCCACTCCCCGGCAAGCGCTCGGTCCCGGTGCGGTGCTGCACACCCTGGTCGACGCGGACGGGGAAGAGCGGGCGGACCGGCTGCTGGTGACCGACAGCTCCGGCGGCCGGATCGAGGTCGCCACCGGTGCCGGCCCCGACCAGCGGGTGGCCAACGTGCTCGTCACGCCGGACCAGGAACACCTGCTGATCTCGCTGCGTCCGACCAGGGCCCGGCCACAGCCAGGGGAACTCGACGTCGTGGTGGTCGCCCGCCGGGACGGCACCGGCGAACCCGTCGTGGTCTACCAAGGGGCCGTGCTGACCAGCCTCGGCATCGTTCCCGCCAGCAACAGCTGACCTGCTGTCGACATCCGGGGACGTACCTTCGGGTTCGCGGGGACGTGCCGACGTGCCTGCCTTCGGGTTCGTGGGGACGTGCCTTCGGTTTCGGAAGGTCGGACTAGTGACAGTGGGACTGCTCCGCGGCCTGGACCGGCGTGACATTCGGACGGGACCACTGTGCGACCGGGCGCCCGTCCCTGCGCCACCAGCTGTAGGTCGGCGGATCCTGGGGCCAGCCGTCGGGAGAGTCTTCCCAGGCCTCCTGCCGGCCGTAGACCGTCATGTCGAGCAGCTTGAGCGAGCCCATGATCGCCTCGACGCCCCGGCCGGTCGTCTCGTAGGTCAGGAAGACGCGGTCTCCCCAGCGGAGGTAACAGGCGATGGCGCCGCTTTCGGCGAAGGCGGGCTCCTCGACGCCGTACGTCGAGTACCACGGATGGGTGTAGCCCATGAACTCGCGGAACGGTGCCAGTTCCTCGTACGGACCCTCGCCGAAGACCGCGAACGTGATGCCGCGCGCCTCAAGGTAGATCGCGTTGTGGAAGTTCCAGATGCTGAGGGTGCAGCCTTCGCACTGCTCCTCGAACGGCTTGCCAAGATGCCACATGTGCTTGTAGACGACCAGTTGGTCGCGGCCCTGGAAGATGTCGGGCAGCGCGGTCGGGCCGTGCTCGCCGATGAGCTTGACGGGTGCGATCTCGGTCATCGGCAGGCGACGACGGGCGGCGGCGGTCGCGTCACCCTCTCGCGTGTGGGCCTTCTCGCGGGCGAGCAGGGCGTTTCGTTCCCGAAGCCAGGTGTCGCGATCGACAGTGGGAGGCGTCGGACGAGGGTTCGTGTTCTGCATCTTGGTATCTTAAACATAGCTGGCGCTTTTTTGGTGGAAGTGAGTAGCGGGTTGCCTATCAAACGGACCTACGCTGATCATGGCGACGCCTGCCGAGCGGCGTACGCCCTCGACCTGGTGGGTGACCGGTGGACCCTGATCGTCGTACGGGAGCTGATCCTCGGGCCCAAACGCTTCGCCGACCTGATGGAGGCCGTGCGGGGCATCACCCCGGCAGTGCTCAGCGACCGCCTCAGGTCGCTCCGCGAAGTCGGCATCGTCGAGCAGGTGACCCTGGCTGACCTCGCGCGCACCCGCGCGTACGTCCTCACCGAGTGGGGACGTGGGCTGGAGTCGGTCCTCGCGTCCCTGGGGCGGTGGTACTCGACCGGTCCCGATCCCCGGACCCAGGGTCGGATGACCCCGGACGCGGTGGTCCTCGCCATGCGGGCGATGGCGCCGCCCGCGCCCGACGATCTGCCGTCGGTCGCCCTCCGCCTGTACGACGCCCGTCAGCCCGACCCGCCGGTGCGGAACTATCACCTGTTCGTCGTCAACGGAATCCTGACCGCCCGACCGGGGACCCTGACCGCCCGACCGGGTGCCGACCCGGCGGTGACCGTAGAGGCCGAGTCGACCGCCTGGAGCGAGGTGCTCTTCGGCGGCCTGCCCCTGCAAGACGCCGAACGCGACGGAACCGTACTCATCCACGGCGACCGAGAGCCCGTCGACCGCCTCGTCCCCCTCTACCGCGACACCCCACCCCCACCCCCACCCCCCAACCAAAACCCCCGTTGATCATGAGGTTGGCGGCAGTTTGAAGATCAACTACTGCCGCCAACCTCATGATCAACGGGGTGGGGTGGGGTGGGGGGGTGGGGTGGGGTGGGGGAAGGGCCGGCCCCCGGGGTGGGGGGTCGGCCCTTCGGGTGGGTGGGTGGTTGGGTCGTCAGCTGGTGGCGGAGTAGCCGCGGGTGGCGATCCAGTCGGCGAGGTTGTCGGTGGTGATCCAGTATTCGGCCTGGTTGGGGTCGGCGGAGTCGGCGATCTTGACCTGGTCGCCGCCGTCGCGGTAGCCGGTGACGCTGATGTAGTGGCCGCCTTCGAAGCTGTGGGTGGTGCCGTGGGTGTCGGTGGTGGTGCCGGCGATGTTGGCGACCACGGCGCGGCCGTCGTCGATGGTGCGGACGATGTCCTGGCGCAGCTTGTCGGTCTGCTTGTCGTCGGCCTTGGTGTTGCGGATCTCCACCGACGTGTAAACGTTCTTGCCGGTTTCCTTGTTCAGGATGGGGGTGATGTCGTTGATGGAGTTGGTGCCGGCTTCGGTGGTGCCCATGCGCTTGGCCATGTCGTGCTGGTCGATGTTCTTGCCCTGGACGCTGAGGGCGTTGCGGGCGGCGGCGGGGCCGCAGTAGTAGAAGGTGTCCTGGGCCTGGTAGCGCACGTCGAGTTGGCGTTCGCCGCCGGGCTTGCGGTCGGTCTGCACGGACGCGGTGGCTGCGGGGGTGGTCTGGGCGGCGATGGCGGGTGCGGCGATGCCTGCGGTGGTGGCGGCGGCAGCGGCGATGGTCAGGGCGGTCTTGTGCAGGATGGTGGTACGCATGGTGGGTCACACCTTCCGTTCGGGGGATGTCGCGGCAGGTGATCGACCCGTCCCGGAGGGGATGGGGATCTGCGCTGCTGCGAGACGGGGGAAGAACTGGGGTACGCCTGGCGGGGGGTGCTCGGGCGTCCAGGGGGATGTAACGATCCCGGGGGGTCCCGCATTCCAGCGGGTTCCCGGGGGGTGGCGCGGCGGGGCCGGGGGAGCCCTCGCGGTATGCCATGTTCAACGCCCCGGGCCGGGGCATGATTCCGCCGCCGAGGTGACCCGGCCCACCCGACAGGCACCACCGAATCGGGCATCCGGCCCTGGACGCCGCCGCCAGGCGAATTCGGTGTCAGTCGGTGGTCCAGAGAGCGGAAATGGGCAGTGCGGTCAAATTTGCGCCAAAGCTAAGCGAGTCGGTCCCGCAGTGCAGAACAAAGCCGGCTCGGAACCGGTCGCCGAGCCGACGTTGGAGGAGGCGTATACCTCGAAAGTCCTCGGCGCGGACAGTCTCGGATGCCTTTACCTCGATCCCGACCACGTTGCCGGCATTGTCCTCCAAGACCGCGTCGACCTCGTACTGGTCACGGTCCCGGTAGTGGTAGAGCCGGAGGGAGTGCCGGGCCCAGGTCAGTTGCCGGGCCAGTTCGCCGAGAACGAAGTTCTCTACGAGGCCACCGAGTGGTGCAGCCGAGACCGCTCCAGCGGTGAGATAGGCCGCCACCCCGGAGTCGACGAAGATGACCTTGGGTGTGGCCGTCGCGCGGGTCGTCGAATTCGCCGACCAGGCCGGGATCAACCGGATGAGGTAGATGGTCTCCAGAATGCGAAGATAGCTGCGAACCGTCGGCGCGGTGATGCTCAGCTCGCTGGCGAGTCGGTTCACGTTGAGTAGACCAGCCGTCTGGGCGGCGAGCAAAGACAGCAGGCGGCGCATGTCGCCGGTGCGTACAATTTCCGCCACCTGCTTGACATCGCGAGCGATCAGATCGGCGAGGTAGCCCTCGAAGAAGCGCTCCCGGCGTCGGGGCGCTTCCCGCCGGACCGCCTCCGGATAGCCGCCTCGTGCGGCTCGGGCCAGATAGTCACGACGTCGGAGGTCTGTCAGCGGTGCGCGCAGATCCGCGCCCAGAGTGAAGGCGGCATCCACGAAGTTGTCCGTCGTACGGCCGATCTCGCCTTGCGACAACGGCCACAACTCGATCGTCTCGGAACGGCCGGGAAGCGCATCCGGCAGGCTCCGCAGCCCCAGCAGGCGAGCCGAGCCAGTGAGCAGGAACCGGCCGGGTCGGGGATCACGATCGACCAGATTCTTGATCGCCAGCCAGAGGTCGGGAACCCGCTGCACCTCGTCGATCAACATGAGCCCGTCGTGACGCACAAAGCTGACCGGGTCCGCTGCTGCGGCGGCGCGGGTGTGTGGATCATCGAGAAAGCGCGCGACGCCGTCGGTGTGGCGGCGCAACACGACCTCGGCGAGCGTGCTCTTGCCAACCTGACGGGCGCCGTTGACTACCACCACCCGAGTGTCGGTAAGAGCCTCCAGGACCAGTTCAGCCGCTCGTCGAGGCAGGTACTCGCCAGCTCTACGCACGGCCTGATCCTACACCCGGTTTTCGTTCTGCCGTGCGGTCGGCTTTCAATCTGCCGAAGCCATCGCTTTCTATCTGCCGAGAGCGCGACTATGGGCGGTCGACCTGCACATGAATGCTTAGCCAAGGCTGCAGCAAGCGGCTTTGACAGAGAGTAGTTTTCTTCTCTCTCTCTCTGGTGTTACGGACGGTCTATCTATACGCTGTGCTGCACTTGTTGATCACGCTGCTTTGCGGGGGTGCGGCTTTGTCGTGGGTCCGGTCTGTCTGGCTACAGTCCACTGTGGTCGGTGTTGTGCTCGCCGCTTCGGTTCAGATGGTCTGGCCGTCGGATAGTGCCGCCGCGCAACCCGCGAATGCCTGTGCCGCCGGGACTGTGGAACCGGCCGCAGAGTCGGAGCGTGCGGCCCAGGCGCTGGCGGTGGCCTGTGACATCGACGTCGAGGTGTTGGCGGCGGCGTCGGAGACGACGAAGGCATTCGCTCAGCCGTCGGGTGATTTCACCTTGGAGTCGTGGGCCGAGCCGAGGTGGACCGAGCGCGATGGCTCATGGCGCGAGATCGATACGACGCTCATAGTGGGAGCCGATGGGCTTGTCCGGCCAGTCGCGTCAACGGCGGACGTGGTGTTCTCACCGGGTGGGGCCGGTGCCTTCGCCACCATGACCGGCTCTGGTGCCACCTTCTCGCTCGGCTGGCCGAGCATGCTGCCGGTGGGTGTGATCGCCGGTGACACGATCACCTACCCGAGTGAGCCCTTTTCATCCTGCGTAGCGGTTGGTTTCGACGTGGTGCAGAACGAGGATGGCCTGCACGATCGGGGTCGCTCGTTGTGGGCAGCAGCGCAGCTTGGCCAGGATTTTCCAGGTCATGAGGGTGGCGATGGCTCGTTCTCCGCGGGCCCGGATCTTCGCGTGGGTCCGGTTCACGGCTTTCTGCCTGGATGACAGCTTCGGCCGGAAACGGCGTCGCTTGAACGGCGTGCGTACGCTGCCGTGGGCGCCCTGGTAGCCCTTATCGGCGAAGGTCATCACATCCGCGCTGGTCAGGGCATCGATGATGCCGTGATGGCGGGCGGTGGTCAGATCGTGTGCCGAACCGGGCAGTGCCGGTGATGCCCACACGAGCTGGCCGGCGGCGTCCGCGATGACCTGCACGTTCACGCCGTGGCGTTTGTGCTTGCCGCTGTAGTAGGGCTTCTGGTCGGCGACCCGGTCGATCGGGATCAGCGTGCCGTCCAGGATCGCGTACGCCAGCCGGCGGATCCGTTCCATGGCGGTGGCCAGGTCGTCGGCTGCCATGCTGAGCAGGGCTATCGCTTCCTGTACGTAGCGCCAAGCGGTGGCGACGCCGATCTCGAAGCCGGCCGCGAGTCGGGTGTAGGTATCGCCGTTACGCAGATGGGCCAGAGTCAGCAGCGCCTGCCGACCTGGGTCGAGGCGCCGCCACCGGGACCGGCGCTGTTTACGGTGGCAGCGAATGCGTTCGGCGAGGTGGTTCAAGGTCCGGCTGGACAACGGAATCGTGGCGGGGTAGGACAGCATGGCGAGGCTCCCGGTCGGGGCTTCGAGTCTTGGTCGACAGCTGTCCTACCTGGAGCCTCGCACCCATCGATCACCAGGCCCGCCACACCCGCCATGAGCTGCAAGATCAGCTTGGAAAAGGCTCACTATGTGCTCGCCGGCAACACCCCGGTCCTCGTCCACAACACCAACTGCCCCGTCTATCGGACACAGACTTCCCATCCTGATAGCCAGCGGATAGCGATCGGCGCGGATGGTAGTGTGTCGCTTAGTGGCGAGGGTCGCTTGTACTTGAACATGAGCGGCGACGCCTCGCATTCACTGCAGTTCCGTGGCGCCGACGGTCAAGTTGTAGGATTTGATGTTGACAGCGCGTTCGTAGACCAAGTGCGCGCGTCGGCTCTTCCGCAGAGAATGCCGCGCGGATTCGCAGGGAGTAGACGAGAATAGAACCAGCTTCGCAGCATGCGACCGGAAATTGCAGACCCAAGAGTATCGCCAGGACTCTATGGAATCCCGTCGAATATGTTTGATGACCTCAGGGGTGCAATCGTTCCAGGATCTGGACGGGTCGTTGGATGAGCGTCCGAAGGTTTGTAGGTGAGACAGAGCGAATCGTCGCCTCTCCTCCATGGGATGTCGAAGGTCCCCAGGCGCTGGCCACCTTCCTTGTCGCTACCAGCCTAGTTCCAGATGACTACGCCAGTAGAATTCGTGCGATCCTGTCTGCGGCCGTTCTTTCGGCGAACGAGATATCTACCGGGTCGGAATTGTTGCCAGAAGGCCATATCCCGAATTGGTTCGCCGAAGTCACACGCGGCTCCGTCTCGGTCGGCCGCGATGACCCGGCATCTCGGGGAGCCCGCCAATATGCCTCTCGTGAGGGCGAAGAACCTTGGGAACTCCAAGACTGGCTCTTCTGTTTCGATCCTCGGCTGAGGGGTTGGGCGTGGTGGGACCTGACACGGCTCTCCGATGAATCGGTGCTGCTCTGGGTCGACTCATCTGGGGAGCCGGTATTCCCGTGTGAAGAGCTCCGCTGGCTGGCTTATGTTTGTGGCGCGGAGTCTGTCGAGGGGCCTACCTTGAGACCTTTCTCGGAGTGGCGGCGAATCGCGTCCGCTCGACGACTCGGTTAACTGATTGCGGTAATCTGCGGCTTTCGAAGAATGATCGTTGATTGACGGCGGCTGGGTGGCGCCCTGTAGTGAGTTGACTTCTATGAGTGCTGAGATGCGCGGTCGTCGGCCTGCGTTGCCGTCACGGTTGCCGTCAGGGTAGACGTTGCATCAACGTGCATCGATAGATTGTTGCTGTCGGGAGTTGCAGGCGAGTGGTTCGGAGACGGTTCCGCGCGTTCCGCCCCATGCGCTCTCATCGTGGGCACCGGTTCGCCGCCACCGTTGCCCTCGATCGGCGGCTCGGTTCTGCGGGCGTGCGCGCGGGGCCGTAGATCTTAGCGCGTGCGCGCGGCCCGGCGTCAGCCGGGCCGCGTTCTTGATTGAGTGAAGCAGTTTTGGACCAGACCTACTTCGCGAGTTATTGATCCTTCAACCAACAACATGGTCATGTTGAATGCAGGAACCGGAAAGTTCTGGACCGCATATAGACTTGGTGACAACCAGTTCTCTGGCATTGTCAACAAGGGCTACCTCTGGTAGCCGGGAGGCATTGATGAACATGCAGAAGCCACAGGATCGTGCTTGGTCAGCTCCGTCCGAGGTGACGCCGGGCACGGGTGTGGCGTGGCAGCTTCGACTCATGAACGATCTGGCCAACGGGCAGATGTCAGGCCCAGAGTTTGCGAGAGCGTGGCTGTCTGCCCGGCGCCGGGTGTTGGACGGTAACGAGCGAGTTCGGGAGAACTTCGAACGCATCCTCTACGACGTTTTCTACCTGCTGGACGATTATGTTATTGACCCCGCGCTTCGCGGCCCTGGTGACATCACAGATGAGCAATTGGTCGACCGAGTGCGCGACTCTCTCGAACGGCTGAGGGGGTTGGAACGCACATAGTCGCATGATTGACGCCTGCCTTAGATGCCTGGTCGTTCGCAGATGGTGGCGGGTGTTCGATAACAGAGTGTCGCAACTACCGTGCGCATTGATGCAACTCCGTTGTGCGCTGGTGGTCGTGGTTGTTCGCTCTGGTTGCTGTCACGGACTTGCTACGTATGTGGATTCATGGATGCGAGCTGTCCGCCCGCGACGGCTGCTGAGTGTCCGATGGCACGGCGCGCAGCGTCGTGGCGCCGATCCCCGGAAGCACCTCGCGCCTTGACTGGTGAAGGGATTGCCATGGTCTGCACCACCCATGTGTCTGTACTTGGGATGCCTTGCTGGATTCAGAGTGACTTGTTGCGTGGGTACGTGCGCGCGGGGCCGGAACGGCTGTAGCGCGTGTGCGCGGCCCGGCGTAGCCGGGCCGTCTTGATCTGGTGAAGCAGTTTTGGCCCAGTGGTTCCGTCGGTGGCGGGCTGCTGGGCTATGCTTTGGGGTTGCGGCGTGCCTTCTTCGGTGTCGGCGGCTCGGCGGGCTCGGGCGCTTCGCTGGCGGCGGCTCGTCCGAGGTTGGCTTCGTAGGCGGCGAGGTCGTCGGCGAGGTCGTCGGCGAGGTCGTCGGCGAGGTCGGTGTGTGTTTGTTGGAGGGTGGCGAGTTCTTCGGTGGCTTGCCAGGCGGCGGCGGTGAGGCATTTGCGCGGCGGAAAGCGGGCTAGCATGCGAGCAGAGTATGCTGCTGAGCAGGTAGTTCTAACTTTAGATCGAGACGAGCTTGGTCGCTTGGCCGCTGTGCTGGCAGAGGCTACGACTACATCTTCGCGTTCTGAGTTCTTTATTCGCGTCGGATGTTCATTGCCGAACATAGAGGAGCTCATCCAGGCGCTCGAATCGATAGCCTCAGGTCAACTAGATGGTTTCGAACTGCCGATTGTGGCAGGCACGGAGAGAGAAGAGAGTCCACCGCGACCGAGACCGGCGGCGGGAAATAATTGATCAATATCCATGGTCCAGGGATGGGAGCTTCGCGGGGCTTGGTGGCCGGCTGGCCTGTCCCGCCCTGAACGCGAAGCGTGACGGAAGTGCCCTGCGGTTCCTGGTGGCTGTTTCGGGTTGCCGTCACGGTTGCCGTCGGAGATAGAGGGACATGTAGACGAACCGATGGATGTCAGGGGGCGGAGCGGTGGGGAGGACGTGCGGTGGCGTGCTGCGCGGTGCGGCGTCGATCCCGGAACCACGCGCCCTTGCCTGGTAACGGTGTTGGTGTTATCCGGCGAGGATAATGTTGTGGAGGGTGGCGATGCCCGAAGCGATGTCGCTCAATGTGTCGGCGCAGGATCTTGAAGCACCTTCATAGGGGCCAGGGCGTGTTCGACCTGGGCCCGGACGCTGCGGTGCTGCTTGTTAACCCGCCACCGGGTCCCATCGATGATCTGCAGTTTCCCATAGCGGCGAGCACCCCCGACCCGGCCGCATAGGCATGAACGCCCCGAGGCCGGCCCACTGTGCGTCGGTGAGATCGGGCGCCACGCCGGAACCTCATCACAATCTCGTACGGGCTGGTCAGCGGGCGGGGCAGCGGGTGCCTTCGGCAGGGACGGTGAGGTCGATCAGGTAGGCGTTGACGGCCTGCGTGATGCAGGGTGTCTGCGGATAGGCGGTATGGCCCTCGCCCTCCCAGGTGAGCACCCGGCCGACGCCGAGCATCTCGGCCAGGGCCGGGGTCTGCTCGTACGGCGTGGCCGGGTCGCCGGTGGTGCCGACCACCAGGATCGGCGGGGCACCGTCGGCGCGCCCCTTCGGGTAGGGGTCGCTGCCGCCGGGCCACTCCGTGCAGGAGACCAGGCCGGTGGCGAGGGCCGGGCCGAACAACGGGTACTGCCCGCGCCACTGCGACTGCAACTGGCGGATCCGTTCCAGGCTCGGCCGCTCCTCCTCGTCGGCGCAGTTGATCGCCAGGTTGGCGTCGAAGAGGTTGCTGTAGTGGCCGTTGTCGTCGCGCTCGGCGTACGCGTCGGCGAGGCCGAAGACGCCGTCGGGGTCGCCTTCCTCCAGCTGGTTGATGGCCCGGGCCAGCTGCTGCCAACCGGATTCCGTGTAGAGCGAGGAGATGACCGCGTAGAAGACCCAGCCGGCGGTGGCTTCGCGGCCGTCGGCCGAGCGGACCGGGGAGACCTTCGCCTTGTCGATCGCGGAGGTGACCGCGGCTCGGGCGTCCGGCGCGATCGGGCAGCGGTTGGCGTTGGCCGCACACCACCGGGTGAAGTTGCCGAAGGCCCGCTCGAAGCCCCTGGCCTGGCTCTCGGAGCCCTCGATCAGGCTCTGCCGGGGGTCGACCGCGCCATCGAGCACCAGCGCCCGCACCCGCTGCGGGAAGAGTTGGGCGTACGTGGCGCCGAGCAGCGTGCCGTAGGAGTAGCCCAGGTAGCTGAGCTTCTCGTCGCCGACCGCCGCGCGGATCGCGTCGATGTCCCGGGCGGCCTGCTCGGTGCCGTAGAGCGGCAACTGGTCGCCGTACTTGTCACCGCAGCCCTGGCCGATCCGCCGGTTGAGCGCGACGAAGTCGTCGAACGACTGCTGGCTCTCCGGATCGGGGTCGTAGCCGAAGGCGGCGTCGAGGTCGGCATCGGGGATGCACTCCACCGGGCTGGAGCGAGCCACCCCGCGCGGGTCGAAGCCGACGATGTCGAACCGCTCCAGCACGGCGTCGGGCAGGCCACCGAACTGCTCGCCGAAGGTGAGGTAGATGGCGGTGTCCACCCCCGACCCGCCCGGACCGCCCGGGTTGATCAGCAGCGAGCCGATCCGGTCGCGCTGCTCGGAGGAGCGGATCCGGATCAGGGCGATCTCGAAGGTCTCGTCGGCGCCGGGACCCGCCGTGGCGCCGCTGCCGCCGGCCCAGTCCCGGGGGACCTGGATGCGGGCACACTCGTAGCGCATGCCCGGCGCGGTACGCCCGACCACCTCCCGGGGCACCTCCGAACAGGACTGCCAGGTCGGGGCGGTGCCCGGCGCGGCGGCCTCGGGCTCGACATCACCGCCGCGCGGCGCGAACGCCGGCAGCGTGCAACCGGCGGTCACCACCACGGCGGCGGTCAGGCCGGCCACGGTCAGCCGGAAGCGACGGATCCGGTCGGAAGTACGGGTCACGAGTGAGCCTCCGTGATCGGGTCGACCGCCAGGCTACGCGGAGTCGGGCGCGGACCCGACCGGGACCGCCGGATCGCCCCGCAGGACCTGGTCCACGTCGAACCGGACCGGCCGCTCCAACTGGTCGTAGCGGCAGGAGCGCGGGTCGCGGTCGGGTCGCCAGCGGACGAACCGCGCGGTGTGCCGGAACCGGTCGCCCTCCATCGCGTCGTACGCCACCTCCACCACCAGCTCCGGGCGGACCGGCTCCCACTCCAGGTTCTTGGTGCCGGTCCACCGGCTGACCCCACCGGGGATGCGCTGGCCGCGCTCGTGGTCGCCGTGCACCCACGGGTGCTCCGCTCCGGCGTCCCGGTAGGGGGCCAACTCCTCAAGCAGCTCGGCCCGCCGGGCCATGGTGAACGAGGCGCTCACCCCGACGTGGTGCAGCACCCCGGCGTCGTCGTAGAGCCCGAGCAGCAGCGAGCCGACCACCGGGCCGGACTTGTGCCAGCGGAACCCGGCCACCACGGCGTCGGCGGTGCGGGCGTGCTTGACCTTGAACATGAGCCGCTTGCCCGGCTCGTAGGGCAGGTCGGCGGGCTTGGCGATCAGCCCGTCCAACCCGGCGCCCTCGAACACGTCGAACCAGCGACGCGCGGTCCCGGCGTCGGTGGTGATCTGGGTGACGTGCACCGGTGGGCGTACCGCCGCGAGGGTCTGCTCCAGCCGGGCGCGGCGGGCCGGGTAGGGCGCGTCGAGCAGGCTCTCGCCGTCGAGGGCGAGCAGGTCGAAGGCGACGAAGTCGGCCGGGGTGGTCTCGGCGAGCAGCTTCACCCGGGACGCGGCCGGGTGGATGCGCTGGGCCAGCAGCTCGAAGTCGAGCCGGGGCTGACCCTCCGGCCCGTCGCGGCGGATCACGATCAGCTCACCGTCGACCGCGCAGCGCTCGGGCAGCTGCCGGCGCGCCTGCTCGACCACCTCCGGGAAGTAGCGGGTCATCATCTTGCCGCCCCGGCTGGCCAGCTCCACCTCGTCACCGTCGCGGAAGACGATGCAGCGGAAACCGTCCCACTTGGGCTCGTAGGTCATTCCCGGGCCGGTGGGGATCGACGCGACGCTGCGGGCCAGCATCGGCTCCACGGGCGGATTGATCGGCAGCTCCACGGCGACAGTCAACCAGACGGCACCGACAACGGTGAGCCAGATCACTGCCGCCCGGTGGGTGGCGTGTCCTCCGACGAGCCGTCGCGTACCGCTCGGGCGGATCGAAAAACCGCAGGTCAGAGCTACTTTCGCGGGGTGTCCGAGTGGGTGTGCGGGTGTTGCGGGCGGTGGCGGGTCAGCGTCGAGCTGATCCGGGGCCGGTACGTCTACCGGCTGGTCCACCGCTATCCCCGCCGCTTCGGCGGGGGCAAGAACGTGCTCGGCGAGGTGGGTTCGGTGGCCGAGCTGGCGGAGCTGCTGCGTCGGCGTACCCCGGTCAGCCTGGCCGACCTGCACGAGGCCGCCTGAACCAGCGCCGCCCGCACCGCGCGGCCGAGAAGCAATGCCGCCGAAAACAGCGCCGCTGAAACAGCGCGGCCGGAAACAGCGCCGCCGGAAAATGGCGCCGCCGGAAAATGGCGCGCCGTCCGAAAGGCTCAGAAGTGGGCGAAGGAGCGGATGGGGGCGCGCGGGCCGAACTTCGGCGCCTGGATGCCGGCGGCCTCCAGCAGCCGGCAGACCCGGCCCCGATGCCCCCGGAACGGCTCCAACAGCTCCAGCATCCGGGCGTCGTCGGCGCGCGGCTCGCCGGCCAGGGCCCAGGCGACCGTGTTCGGTACGTGGTAGTCGCCGACGCTCACCGCGTCCGGATCGCCGTACGCCACCCGGACCACCTCGGCGGCGGTCCACGGGCCGATGCCGGCGATCGCGGTCAACCGGCTGCCTGCCTCGGCGGAGTCGGCGCAGCGTTCCAGCCGGTCGGCCACTGCGGCGGCGCGGCGCAGCGTGTCGGCCCGGCGCTGCTCGACGCCGAACGGGTGGAAGACCCAGTACGGGCTGGCGGCCACCGCCGCCGGCTCCGGTGGCAGCAGCAGTCGCATCGGCCCGGGAGCCGGCTGCCCGAAGTGGCGGACCGTCGCCGCGTACGCCCGGTAGGCCTCCTTGCCGGTGACCTTCTGTTCCAGGACCGCCCGCAGCACCCGGCCGAATACCAGCCCGGTCGCGGGCATCCGCAGCCCCCGGTGCCGGTTCGCCAGCTCGGCCACCACCGGGTGGCCGTTTGCCAGTTCGGCGAAGCCGCCCAGGTCGTCCCGGAGCCCGGCGATCGCATCCGCCCGCGCCACCACCCAGCCGCCACCCGGGCCGTACCCCTCGGCGAGCAGTTCGCCGCCGGCCGGGCGCAGGGCGAGGGTGGCCGGGCCGTCCGGGGTGCGGGTGGCCCACCAGAGGGTGCCGGCCACGATCCGGGCGCAGGGATCGTACGGGCTGAAGGTGAGCGGTCGCACCGAGGCGACCAGCCGGTAGTGCTCCGGCGGGCGCAGGCTCCGGCTGGCGACCGGCTCGGTCGAGGTCACCGGCCCACTCTGCCATGCGTACCCGATCATCCCGCTGCCCCGGTCCGACATGACAATGGCCGGCCGTGGCCCCTGCGGGCTACGGCCGGCCAACTGCCGGTCGACTCAGTACGAGTAGTCGGAGTCCGAGCTGTCCGACTTGGTCTTCGACGGCGGGGCGACCGCCTTCGGGGTGCCCTTCGGCAGGCACTCGAGGTTCTTGCTGCCGTCCGGGTTGACCACGAACCAGGTGCCGCCGACGCCCTGGCCCTTCCACTGGCCGGCCTTCTTGTCACCGATGTAGGTGTAGAGCGGCCAGCCGTCGAGGGTGATCTGGCGGGTGCCGTCCTCGCGGGTGATGGTGCCGACGGCGTCGTCCGAGACGCCCTTGAGCGTCGGGTTGCCGTCGGTAAGCGCCGGCGGCCAGACCTCGGCGCACTCGTCGACGCAGTTCGACGACGGCGGGTCGTTGGTGTCGCGGTCGAAGCGGTAGAGGATGAAGCCGTCCTGGTTGACGACCGCGCTGCCCATCCGGTCGAACTTCTTGCCGGTGAGGCTGACGGTCAGTTCGACGCCGTCGGGCAGGGGGGCGTCGACCTCGGCCTCCGCGCCGGGGGATGCCGAGGCACCCGGCGTCGCGCTGGCCTCGGGGTCCACGGTCACGGTGGGCTCGGCCGCGGCGACGGCTACCGGCTCGGCCGCGCCGGCGTTCGTTCCGTCTTCGTAGCCTGCGGGAGCGCAGGCCGTGAGCGCGACCATGGCGCTCGCGACGACAACGGTCCGCTTGATCTTTGCCACGTGCCCTCCTCATGCTTGACAGTCACCGGGAAGTACGTGGCGAGGGACTGTCAAGGTTGAATGGCGATCGGTGGCTAATTTCACAACGAACCGATTGAACCGAATCTCGTCCTGTTTCGTGTAGGCCGTCATCGATCACAGGAACATCGATCACAGGAACGAGGAAGGCCCGCCTCCACAACGGAGGCGGGCCTTTCGTGCTGCGCGGGTCAGGCCGCGGGCACCGTCAGCAGGGTGCTTGCCGATCCCTTGGCGTCGACCTGCTCCACCTGGAACTGCTTCACGTCGTCCAGTTTGGTGGAGGTGGCGGCGTACAGGGTGAGCGGCGTCGGGTTGCTGTTGGTGCCGTACCCGCCCTGCGGCACCGACCAACTGGAGATGACCTCGGTGCTGGAGTCCTCCCGCACCACCACCAGGCGGCACTCCCGTGGGCCGGGCAGCCGGCTCAGGGTGAAGGCGACCATGGTGCCGAAGTCCCGCGAGTCGAGGAAGAACGTCCCCTCCACGCCTGTGGTCGAGTCGGTGACGTCGACCTGCTCGCCCTCCTGCTCGTTGCCGCCGAAGCCCGGCCCCGGGTTGCCCGAACCGGGGTTCGGCGGGGCCACGGGCGCGTTTGTGTTCTGGCCGGAGCCCAGGGGCCGTGGGGTGCTCTCCGCGCTCAGACTGGCGAAGCCGACGCCGGTCAGCCCGCCGAAGACGACCACCGCCGCCGCAGTGGCGAGGATCTGCCGGACCCGTTGCCGTCGCCGGTGCGTACGCATCGCCACCAACGTGCGGTCGAGCAGGACCGGATTGGACTGGGTCTGCTCCATCACCGTCATCGACTCCGCGTCGATGTCGGAGAGCAGCCCGACCACCGGCACCATCGTCTCCAGCTCGGCGGCGCACGCCCAGCAGGAGGCGAGGTGTTCCTCGAACCGCTCCATGTCCTGTTCGTCCAGCACGCCGAGCGCGTACGCGGCGACGTCCATGTGGTCTACCCGGCTCATTCCGTCACCCCCCTTTCCTGCAGAGCTGTGCGCAGCGCGCGCAGCGCGTAGTAAACCCGTGACTTCGCGGTGCCCAGCGGCAACCCGAGTTCCTCGGCCGCCTCCGGCACCGTCCTACCTCGAAAGTACGTCGCGACCAGGATCTCCCGGTGCGACTGGCTCAACGTCCGCAACGCGTCCGCCACCGTCATCGAGCGCAGTACCCGGTCGGTGCTGTCCGACTCGGCGAACGCGGTCAGATCCCGGTCGTACGTCTCGGCCGGGCGGGCCTGCTCGCTGCGGTGCTCGTCGATGGCGATGCGCCGGGCCACCGTCACCAGCCACGGTCGCAGCGACCCCTGCCCCTGGGTGCCGAGGCGGTGAGCGTTGCGCCAGGCCCGCAGCAGCGTCTCCTGGACGATGTCCTCGGCCCGCTGCCGGTCGCCGCCGGTCAACCGCATCACGAACATCAGCAGCGGCCCGGCGTGTTCGGCGTAGAGCGTGCGGATCAACTGGTCGGAGTGGGCGGCCTCGGTGGTCGTAGCCTGGTGGCGGCCAGGGGCGGGTCGCGGCGTCACCGGGCTATTCTGGCGAGACGCGGCGCGGGAGTCGACCCCATGGGTGGACGTGGTCGGCCGCGACTGGGACCGGGCGGACATCCAGTCCACCCGCACCCGGTCGCCGTGCCAACCGGCCGCCAGTGCATGCATGCAGACCTCCGGATGTCGCTGGACAGAAGCCGTCCCCCCACGGGCATGGCTGCCGAGTGGTACGCATGGATCAGCGAAACGGATCAACGCCGGACGGAGAAAATTCCCGGTGGCGGCGGTGTCGAGTCGGTGGCGGCCTCGTCACGCACCACCGTGGCGCCTCCGACGAAGCGGTCCAGCTCGGCGTCGGCCAGCACCCGGCCCGGGAACCAGTCACCGGCGGCCCGCCGGGCCAGCTCCGGCACGGGCGGCTGCTGGCGGCCGGCCACCAGCACCAGGTTGCCGTAGCGGCGCCCGCGCAGCACCCCGGCGTCGGCGACCAGGCAGGCCCGGGGCAGCGCGGCGCGGACGGTGGCGACCTGACCGCGGGCGTAGCGCAGCGGCGGGCCGTCGGCGAGGTTGGCCAGGTACCAGCCGGCCGGGCGCAGCACCCGGGCCACCTCGGCGGCGTACTCCACCGAGGTCAGCCGGGCCGGTGTCCGGGCACCGGCGAACACGTCCGCGACCACCACGTCGTAGCTTGCCTCCCGGGTGGCGGCGAGCACCGCGCGGGCGTCACCCACCCGGACCTTCAGTCGGAACTCCGCCGGCCAGGGCAGCGCCCGCCGGACCAGCTCGACAAGCGCACCGTCCACCTCGACCACCCGCTGGGTCGAGCCGGGACGGGTGACCGCGACGTACCGGGGCAGGGTCAGCGCGCCGCCGCCCAGGTGCAGCACCCGCAGCGGTACGCCGGCGGGCGCGATCAGGTCGAGCGCCGCGGCGAGCCGGCGGACGTACTCGAACTCCAGATGGGTCGGGTCGGTCAGGTCCACGTGCGACTGTGGCGCACCATCCAGCGACAGCGTCCACGAGCCGGGCCGGTCCGCGTCCGGGGTCAGCTCGGCCAGGCCGGTGTCGACCCGCTCGGCGATCCGTTCGCTGTCACGCCGGCGGCCCATCAGCGGCGGCTCTGCGCGGCGGCCGTGCGGGCGGCGGCGGTCAACGCACGTTGCAGCAGCCGGGCGTCGCCGAGCCGGGAGCGCAGCAGGCGTTCCAGCCCGGCGATCGGGATCAGGTTCTGCGGGGCCCGCGGGTCCTTGTACGGGGTGGAGGCGAAGCGGGGCAGGGTGACAAGCGACAGGTCCGCCAGCCCGATCGCCTCGGCGATGTCCAGATCGGCCGAGCACTCCATCCGGACGATGCCGGCCCAGGGCGCGCCCGCAGCAACCGGCAGCCGCAGATACCACGACCAGCCGCCCCAGGCGGTGCCGAGGCGGAACACCGGCGAGCGGTGACCCGGTGCGAGGCCGGTGACCACCGTGGTGAGCCGGGCGTCGAGGTACTGGCTGTGCTGGGTCTTGATGTAGCCGAGGGTGCGCGGCAACTGCCGCCGGTTGCGCAGCGGACCGTCCACCACCAACAGGTCGTCGTCGCTGCGGGCGGCGTCGGAGACCTCCACCTCCAGCGCGGTCAGCGGCCCCTGCACCGCGGCCGGCAGCTTGGCCAGTTCCCCGGTGCCGCTGACCCGGTGCACCGGATAGCGGACGTTGCCGGCGACCACGTCGGTCGCCGACGGGCTGGCGGTGAAGAGCCCCCGGCCGACCTTGGCGCCGGCCAGCTGGGCGGCGCCGCGCTCCAGGTCGCAGCGGACCACCCCGGCGGCGTACGAGGCGGCCAGGCCGGGGAAGGAGGTGCCGTCCTCCTCGGCCGTCCAGACGCTTGCGTCGATCCGGCGCACCCCGTCGACCAGCAGCACCACGTCGGGGGCCCGGACGCCGGGGCGGGGACCGATCGCCCGCCAGTCCACGGTGGGCAGCTCGTGGTCCGCCTCCACCTGGGCGCTGCTCGGCGCGGCCGGGCCACCGGCAGACGCCTCGAACGACGCCCCGTAGGCCGGGTCCCAGGTGTCGACGAAGAACTGACTCACCGCATCCTCACCGGCCGGTCCGTTCGACCCGGGCCGAGCGGGCGTCCTTGCGTACCTCGAACCGCACCGGGATGCGCTCGGCCAGTGCCGGCACGTGGGTGACCACGCCGACCATCCGGTCGCCCCGGGCGGCCAGGTTCTCCAGGGTGGCGGCGACCGTGTCCAGGGTGGCCGCGTCGAGGGTGCCGAAGCCCTCGTCCAGGACGATCGACTCCAGGCTGGCTGCGGTGGTGGACATCCCGGCCAACTGCTCGGAGAGCGCCAGCGCCAGGGCCAGCGACGCCTGGAACGTCTCGCCGCCGGAGAGGGTCCGTACCCCTCGGCGCAGGCCGGCGTCGTGGTGGTCGACGACGAAGAACTCACCCTTGTCGTGGACCAGGTCGTACTGGCCGCCGGAGAGTTCCCGCAGGATCGCCGACGCCCCGTCGACAAGCAGGTCCAGCGCCTCGGCCAGCAGCCAGCGTTCGAAGTTGTTGGCCCGCAGGTGCCCGGCCAACGCCCGCGCCACCTGGGCCTGGCGCTCGTGCTCGGCCCGCTGCTCGCGCAACTCGCCGGCCTGCTCGCGACGCTCGACCAACCGCCGCCGGTCGGCCTCGGCCCGCTCGTGTGCCACCGCCGCGGCGCGCACCGGGTCCTCGGGGGCCGGCAGACCGGCCTCGGTGAAGAGCGTGGCGATCCGGCCCGCCACCGCCGTCGCCGCCGCCTCGGCCTCGGTGACCCCCGCCGCCAGCCCGGCCCGCTCCGACCGGCGACGTTCCGCCTCCGCGCCCGCCCAGTCGGCAAGCGCCGTCCAGGCGGCGGCGAGATCGTCCCGGTCGGCGGACGGCGGCCCGAACCGGGCCAGCCCGTCCCGGGTGTCGTCGAAGCGTCGCCACGCCGCGCGCAGCCGCTCCTGCGCGGCATCAAGCGTGCCCCGGGCCCGCCGCGCGGCGTCGCGGCCGGCGCGTACCGCCCCGGCCGCCTCGTCCAGCGCCTGCCGCAGCCGGGCCTGCTCGGCCAGCCGTGCCCGCAGCGTTTCGACGCTTGCCGCACCGGTCAGCCGGTCGTCCAACTCTGCGAGCCGGGCCTGGAGCCCGTCGTGCTCGGCGCGGGCGCGCAGCAGCACCCGGTCCAACTCCCGGGCGGCACCGTCGCGCTCGGCCAGCAGCCGCTTCGCCGCCTCACTCGCGGTCCGGGCGGCCTTGCCGGCGGCCACCGCGCGGGCCACCGCCGAACCGGCCGGCATCGCCGGCACCCGGGCGATCGGCTGCTCGCAGACCGGGCAGGAATCCCCGTCGGCCAGCTGTGCCCGCAGCGCCGCCGCCTGGTCGGCGGTCTTCGCCTCCTCGTGCGCCTGGAAGGCCGCCGCCAGCTCCTGCTCGGCGCGCTCGGCCGCCACCCGAGCCTGCGCCAGCGCGCCGGCCGCCGCCTCGTGCTCGGCGGTGGCCGTCGCCACCACAACCTGCACCTGCTCCGCCTGGCCGGCCAACTGGTCGCGGTCGGCGTACGCCCGCAGCAGCAACCGCAGCGTGCTCTCGTCGTCGGTGGCGGCCAACTCGCCGCGCAGCTTCTCCTCGCGCTCCTCGGCGAGCAGGACCGCGCTCGTCGCCGCGTCGGCCCCGGCCCGCGCGTCGGCCACCGTCCGGGCCAGCTCGGTCACCCCGTCCGGGGCCCGCACCGCCGCCAGTTCGGCCAGCTCGGCGTCGAGCGCGGCAAGCGTCGCCGTCACCTCCCGCGCCGACGCCCGGGCCGTTTCCAGCTCCGGTACGGCGGCGGTCACCGCCTCCGCCAGCTCCCGCATCCGGTCGAGGTGGCCGGTGGCCCGCTCCAGCGTGGCGTCGTCGGTGTCGGCGAGGCCGGCGAGCAACTGGTCGACCGCCTCCAGCTTCGCCTCGGCCTGCCCGGCCCGGGTGGTGGCCCGCTTCTGCACCTCCTCGTAGACGCCGAGACCGAGCAGGTTGACCAGGATCTGCTGCCGGGTGGCCGGCCGGGCGTGCAGGAAGTCGGCGAACTGCCCCTGCGGCAGCACCACGCAGCTGGTGAACTGCTCGTACGGCAGGCCGACCGCGGCCAGCACCGCGGCGTCCATCTCGGCCGGGGTGCCGGCGACCACCTCGCCGAGGTCCTCCGGGCTGAGCCCGGTGTCCAGCTTGGTGACGTCGAAACCGTCAGGCATCAGCTGAAGCCCGGCGCCTGCGGTCTTCACGTTGCCCCGACCGTCCCGCCGGACCACCCGGGTGGCGACGTAGCGGGCACCGGCCGACTCGAAGACCAGCCGGACCCGCGCCTCGGTCGCCGACGGGGCCAGGGCGTTGCCCAGCCCTCGGGTGCCGCCCCAGCGGGGCACCGTGCCGTAGAGGGCGAAGCAGATCGCGTCGAGCACCGTCGACTTACCGGAGCCGGTCGGGCCGACCAAGGCGAAGAAGTCCGCGTCGGTGAAGTCGATCGTGGTCTCGTCGCGGAAAACGGTGAAGCCGGCCAGGTCCAGTCGCATCGGCCGCATCAGTGCTCGACCTCCTCCAGCAGCTCGTCGAAGAGGTCCCGGACACCCTCGTCGGCGTGCCCCCGGCTGTCCAGGTAGTCGGCGAAGAGTTGCCGGGGCGAACGGCCGGCGCGCTGGGCCACCCGGGTGCCGCTGCCGGGCGCCGGCACCAGCTCCGGATCGATCCGGATCTCCAGCGCGCTCGGCAGCAACTCCTGCACCTCCTCGCGCAGCCCGGCCCGGGGCTGCTCGCGCACGTACACCCGCAGCCAGCCCTCCGGCGGGGTGATCTCGGCGAGCTGGGCCAGCGTGCCCCGGACCGTACGCAGTGCGGTCGCGGCGAGGACCGGTTCCTCCCGGACCCGCGCCGCCGTGGTCGCACTGACCTCGACGACTGTCACCGACGGGAGGTTCTCCTGCTCGCCGAAGTCCACGGCCAGCGGGGCGCCGCTGTAACGGATCGGGCACGGACCCTGCACCCGCTGGGCGCGGTGCAGGTGCCCCAACGCCACGTAGTGCGCGGTGCCGGGGAAGACCGAGGCGGGCACCGCGTAACCCATGACGGTGTGCGCGTCCCGCTCGCCGCCGCCGGTGGCCGCACCGACCACGGTCAGGTGCGCGGTGACCAGGTGCACCCGGTCCGGCTCGTCGAAGCCCTCGGTCAGCCGGGTCAGGATCCGGCCGAGGTGGTCGGCGTAGGTCTGGTTGGTCTCGGCGGCGGTCAGCTCGTACATCTCCACCGCGCGGATCGCATACCGCTGGGACAGGAACGGAAGCGCGGCCAGCCGCCACCGCTCCCCGCCGGCCGTGCTGCCGTCGATCACGTGTTCCGCCGGATCCTCGCGTACCCCGCCGCGCAGCGTGATGCCGGCGGCCTCGGCCCACGGGCGCAGCGCGTCCAACGCCGGGCCGTTGTCGTGGTTGCCGCCGATGGCCACCACGTCCGCGCCGGTACGCCGCAGCGCGGTGAGCGCCCGGGTGACCAGCCGGGTCGCCTCGGCGGTCGGCGCGGCGGTGTCGTAGAGGTCACCGGCGATGACGACCAGGTCGGGGCGCTCCCGCCGGGCGATCTCGATGACGCCGGCCAGTACCTGCTTGTGCTCCTCGGCCCGCGACTGCCCCTTGAGGACCTTGCCGACGTGCCAGTCCGAGGTGTGCAGGATCTTCACCGGACCAGCCTTTCGTTCGCGACTGCGGGGCACGATCCGCCCGGCCACTCGCGGCCACGCCAGCCCGGGCTCCGCTTCGCTGCACTCCTCGCGCTCACGCTCGCAGTCGCCTCCTGCCTAGAACGGGATGTCGTCGTCGGTGCCGCCGCCGGAGGCCACCACCGCGAACGGGTCGGCGGACTGGGTGAGCGAGCGCAGGGTCTGCGGCGGCGCCGCACCCGCCTCGGAGACGCGGGTGGCCCAGGCCGGGAAGGGGAAATCCAGGCAGAGCGGGACGGGAATGTCGGGCTGGTTGACGAACATGGTGCCCGGCTTGGCCAGCAGCGCCCGCTGCCGCTGCGCCGGCGGCAGGAAACCGTACTCGGGCCGGGACGCCTCGGCCGGGTCGAGCCGGCCCACCACCCGGATCGCCGAGTTGGTGACGATGCGCCGCTCCACCTCGCTGGCGGTCTGCTGCGCGCCGATCAGGATGACCCCGAGCGAACGCCCCCGCTCGGCGATGTCGAGCAGCACCTCCTTGATGGGGGAGGAGCCTTCCCGGGGGGCGTACTTGTTCAGCTCGTCGAGCACCACGAAGAGCAGCGGCTTGGCGCCCTGCTTCTCCTTGTTGTCGAACTCGGTCTTCAGCGTCACGCCCACCACGAAACGCTGCGCGCGATCCGGCAGGTTGTGCAGGTCGACCACGGTGACCTGGGCCGACTCGGCGGTGTTGATCGAGTGCGGGCGGCGGCTGGCCAGGTCACCCCGGATCAGCCGGGACAGGTCCTTCTTGCTGCCGATCAACCGGCGGGCGAAGGCGTTGACCGTGCCCAGGCCGACTGCGCTTCCGGCCCAGTCGCCCCGGGTCTCGTCGTCGCTGAGCTGCTCGACGATGTGGTCGACCAGGTCTTCGTAGCTGCCCAGCCGGGTGCCGTCGATGCTGACCCCGCCGTCGGCGGGCTGGGCGTAACGGGCCAGGTGGGCGGCGACCGAGTGCACCACCATCGTGTACTGCTGGCGTTCGTCGTCGGCGTCGGCGAAGACGTACGGCAGGAGGCGCTTCTCGCAGAACTCGGTGAGCGTCCAGTAAAAGCTGTCCACGCCGGTCAGCCGGTTGTGCACGTCGGGAGTGCCGGAGGAGTCGCCGACCCGGGGCGGGGCGTAGACCCGCACGTCGGGAAAGGCGTCCGCGACCAGACCGAGCCGGGCGTACGCGGCCCGGGTGGCGTCGTCCAGCCGGGCGTTCGGGTGGTCGAGGAAGAGGAGATCCTCCCCCTTGACGTTGAAGATCAGCGCCTTGGCGTTCACCGCGTCGCCGCCCAACTGCCCGGACCGGAAGACCGAGTAGAGCAGAAAGGTGGCGAAGCTGGTCTTGGTGGCCACCCCGGAGATGCCGGAGATGGAGACGTGCGCGCCCCGGGTGCCGTCGAGGAAGTCGGCGTTGAGGTAGACCGGCACCCCGTCGCGGCCGATGCCCATCGGGACCCGCCGTTCCATCCGGTCGAAGTGCAGCGCCCGGGCCCGGGCGTCGCCCTCGGCCCGGTGCACCACGGCACCGGGCTGCGGCGGCACGTAGAACTCCGGATCGACCCGGGTGGTGGTGATCTCGGCGGCCTCCTGCACCTGGGCGGGGAGCGTGCCGTCGGCGATGGCGAACACGTCGGAGTCGAACTGGGCGCCCTCGTGCCGGGCGCGGACCTGGGTGACCACGCCGGCGATGGTCACCGGCTCCCGGTCGGGCAGCTCACGGCGGGTCACCACCACGTCGTCGAGCTGGAGGTAGCTGCCGGGGGAGACCGCCGTCCAGAACTGAAGGGGAGTGGCGTCGGCGGTGCCGAGCACCCGACCGACCCCCTCGCCCGGGCCGTCGAACCCCTCGTCACTCATCGGGCAGCTTCTCCTCGGCTGGTCGTCGCGGGCGGCACGCCCCCTGCATCCTGCCGGAGGAGTACGACAGGCCGCCACGCGACGCGGCGGAGACCACGTCCTGGCATCGCGGCGACCGCGTACCGCGACGAACCCACGACGGGGCGTGCGTCGGTCTGGGTGGAACCGCGACGCGGGCCGCCCATCCCGGGGGATCCTGTGGGTGGCGAGAACGGGGGGAAATGGCGGAGCGGCGCAGGCTGACCTGGCTACTGGTGCTCGCCGTCGCACCGGTGGTCGCGGAGACGGCGGTCCTGCTCGGTGTCGGTTTCCACGCCGCCCGGCCATTGTCGCCGCAGGCCACGGCGGTCTGGCCGTACGACTCGTACCACGACCTGCGCTGGCTGCTGGTCTACCACGACTCCTGGGCCACCTTCCTGCTCGGACTGCTGGCCATGCTGGGGTTGCGGGGCCTGCTCACCACCGGCATTACCGTCCTGGCCTGGCCGGCCGAGGCGACCCGGCCGGCGTGGCGCTGGCTGCTCTGGCGCAATCTGGCGATCGCCGCGCTGACCGCCGTGATCGTCTCGCCGTGGGCGGCGCTCTCGGTGGCGTTCTCGGTGGTGGCGCTCTCCTGGTACCTGCTCGCCTCGCTGCTGCCGATGTTGCTGCTCGCTCCCTTCCTGCAACGTGCCGGCGTGGTGGCGGGCTGGTGGCGAGGACTGCCGTCGTTGCCGCTGCTGGGGTGGCCGGCGCTGAACTTCGTCGTGCTCACCCTGGCCGGTGCCCTGATCGCGAGCACCCCGGCGTGGACCGACCTACCGATCGCCGGCCTCGCCGGGGTGGCGAACGGGTTGCTCTGGCGGCAGACCGTACGTGCCGCAGTGCTGCCCGCGCGGATCCACTGGGCCCGGGTCCCGGTGGCACCGATGGTGATCGTCCTCGTCGTGCTCGGGGCGGTGGCCGCCCAGGGGGTGATCGGTCTGGCGGTCGGCGGTGAGCAGCAGTGGCGACCACCCGTGGTCACCCAGATGCTCCCCGACCGGGTCCGGCACGCGGTGATCGTCCTCGCCGGGCACGATTCGAGCTGGGACGGCACGCCACCGGTCGACCCCCGGGTGGCGCGCTTCTCCTATCTCGGGCTCGACGAGGACGGTGAACCCCGGCCGTACGGGCCGCACGCCACCCACCGGACGCTCGGCTCCAGCGCGGCGCTGCTCGCCGCTCAGGTCGACGTGGTGCACCGCCGCACCGGTCGGCCGGTGGCGCTGGTCGGGCAGAGCGAGGGCGCGATGGTCATCCGTACCTACCTGGAGAAGCGGCCGCAGCCGTCACCCGTGGACACCGCGCTGCTGTTCAGCCCGCTGGCCCGCCCGGGGCGGGCCTACTATCCGCCGCCCGGCCACCCCGGCTGGGGGATGGTGACCGGCTGGGAGTTGCGGCTGCTCTTCGGCGCGTCGAACCTGTTCCGCGAGGTCGACAGCAACCCGGACGAACCCTTCGTGCGCTCGATCATGGCCGACGCGCCCTTCTACCGCAGCCGTACCCTCTGCCCCGTTCCCGGGGTGCGGATGATCGCCTTCCTGCCTACGGTCAGCGCGGTGGAGACGCCGCCCGGCGAACAGTCGGGCATACCCGTCTACGAGCAGCCGGCCTTCCACGGCGGCCTGCTCGGCCGGCAGACCGTCCAGAACCGGTTGGTCGACTTCATCGCCGGTGATCCGGTCGACGAGCCACAGCGCGAGTACGACGTGCTGCAACGGATCGGCGCGGCCTGGCAGGCACCGCCGCTGCTGCTGTCGCTGAACCCGGTCTGGGGCCCGACCAAGCGGGAGGATGATCCGGCTCGTACCGGCCGGGTCTGCGGGGGCCGGTGACGGAGCTACCGGGTGGTGCCGGCGGTGACTTCGCCGCCCGACGGTGCCCGGAGGTGGCGCACCAACAGCCGGACGGCGGCGGCGTAGAGCGACACGGCGATGGCCGCGTGGACGGGCAGGTAGGGCAGAACGACGACACCGATGGCGATCCCGGCGACGGCGCAGCCGATGCCGCCCAGCACCCACCGTCGCCGGCCGGTGAGCACCGCCAGCCCCGCCAGCAGCGCAGCGGTGCCGACGGCCAGGTGCAGCCAGGCCCAGCCGGTGACGTCGAGGTGGTGGATGCCATCCTCGGCCAGCACCACGTACGGGTCGGTCATCGTCCTGGCGTACGCGGTGAGCACGTCGATGAGGCCGGCGCCGGCCAGCAGGGCAGCGCCCAACCTCGGCCGTGCCGGTGTCACCGTCGCGCCGCCGGCCGATGGCGTCCGCACGTCAGGCACCTCCGGCCGCGACCGGAGCCGAACCGGTCCCCGCAGCCGGTTCGAGCCGGCCCGCCAACTCGCGCACGGCCGCCTCGTACGTCGGGTCCGTGTGGTACGGCCAGTGCCGGTCGATCGCTGGCGGCACGGTGTCGTCCGGTGGCACGGTGACGGCGTGCGGGTCGCGCAGCCGTCGGTCGACGGTGCCGGCCGGCCCCGGGATCCGGGGGCGTTGGCCGGGCCAGTGGGCGGAGAAGAGCGGGCCGCCGATCGGGTCGGTGTCCCGCCACAGGTTCACCCACCGCCAGCCGATCCGGTCGCCGGTTTCGTGCAGCACCGAGTCACCGAGGAAGGCCGGGCAGAGCCGGGCGTAGATCCGGTGCAGCGGACTGCCGTGGGTCAGCAGCGCCACCCGGGGCAGCACCTCCGGCGGCAGCTGGAGCACGGTGGCGGTGGCGATGACGGAGCCGTGCGAGTGCCCGGAGAGGATCACCCCGCCCCGGCCGCTCAGCGCGATGATCCGCTTGGCCAGCTCCGGCACCGCCCGTTCCGCGTAGCAGGGTGGTGCGAACGGATGCACGGTACGCGGCCAGAAGGTGCCGAGGTCCCAGATCACCGCCACCGTGCGCCGGGTGCCCTGCGAGCGGTAGGAGAGCAGCCCGATCACCAGGATCCCGAGCGCGATCAGCCCGATGACGTAGATCCCGATGTCGGTCAGCAGCGCGAGTTGGGTGGCCGTCCTGCCGTCCGTCCTGGCCAGGTCGCTGCTCAGCTGGGACGGCCCGATGTTGAGCAGGTCCAGCGCCACCGTGGTGACCCCGAGCAACGACAGCACCAGGAACGTGATGAATACCGGTCCCAGTTGTTCGGCGAGCGCGGACCGGGCGACGACGTCCCGGACGGTGGTCCGTCGGGACAGCGCCTCCGGTGGCGGGTCGGGGAAGTCCCGCCGGACGATCTCCTCGGCGACCCGCCGGCGTCGACGCCGGGTGGCCAGGCTCCGCCAGAGGAGCGTGGCGGCGACGACCAGCACCGCCGCCAGCCCGGCCAGGGCCGCCCACCGGTAGGTGACCGGCGGCTCCAGCGGCGGCGCGCCGGGCCGGTTCGGCCGGACCGGGTTCGGGATGTCGCCCCGGTCCAGGAAGTCGGCCACCCGGTAGACCAGGGCGGCGGAGAACCCGGACGCGGCGGCGATCGCCGCGGCGGCGAGCACCGGGGTGGCCAGTCCGCTCAACCAGGACGAACCGCTGTCCCGGCTGCGGTGCCGCTGGTGCATGGTGGTGACGACCAGGATGGCCAGCAGAACGGCCTGGATCGTGACCAGTAGGGCGACCGCGGTCTCGTAGCCGGGCAGCTGCCCGCGTGGTGGTTCCGGCTCCAGCGGCACCACCGTGTAGAACAGCGCCAGCACGGTGAGCCCGACGGCGGCCAGCCGCAGGGCCCGGATGCCCCGCAGGTCGACCGGCCCCCGGCCGGGCACGTCGGTCGGGATCCGGGCGGGTAGGCAGAGCAGCACGGCGCCGGCCGCCAGCAGAAGCCAGGCCAGGACGTAGATGACGTACCCGACCGTCGTGGGATGAAGGTGGAGTTGTGCGCCGAGCAGCATCGTGGCGAGCGTGCCGAGGCCGATCGCGAGGTGGATGGCGCGCAGTCGACGCACCACGAGCGCGTCGTTCCAGAAGCCGGGCAGGTCGATCCGGTCCTCGCCACCGCTGGTGCGGTCCTGCCCACGGGCCGCGGGGAACGCCTCGAAGGCGCGGGCGGAGCGCTCGCCGAGCCACCAGAGCAGCCGCAGCGCACCGATCGGCACCAGCGCGAGCAGCGCCAGTCGCGGCCCGAGGGGCAGGTCGCCCAGCCACCCCAGGTAGCCACGCCCCGCAAGGCAGGGCCGGTAGGGCGCGCACTGCCAGCCGATGATGTCGACGGTCACCCCGACGATGGAGAGGACGAAGGCGGCGGTCAGGCTGGCGGCCAGCAGCCGGCACAGCGGGCCGATCAGCCCGCCGGTTCCGCCGGTCGCCGGCCTGGCCCAGGGGGCGAGGTTGACGAGCATGAACGGCAGCAGGAACAGCAGCGAGAGGGTGCGGGCGGCGGCACCGGCGGTGAGCGCACCCCAGCGGTACGCCTCCACCTTCAGCCCGCCCGGCCGGTCGCTGATTCCGAAACCGGGCCGGGGGCGGTAGAAGCCGGCGTTTGTGTCACCGGCGACCCGGCTCACCACCGGGTGGTCGAGCAACTCCTCGGCGGAGGTGCCGGAGACCCCGTGCACCCGTAGCTCGACCACCTCGTGCGCCAACGCCCCCCGCCCTTCGGCAACTGCCGATCCCGGTTCACGCTAGTGAGCCGGCCGGGCCCCCGGGCACGTTTCGACCACCCGTCACCTTCGGGCGTGACGTCGACCATCAGGTGCGGGCGTACCGCAGCAGCAGGGTGCCGTCGCCGGCGAGCAGGACGTGGCGCAGCGGCAGCCCGCGTACCGGGCCGGGGTGTCCGGCGGTGATCCGGCCGGCGCCGGGGCCGGCGAGCAGCGGGGCGACCGAGAGGCAGACCTCGTCCACCAGGTCGTCGGCGGTGAGCGCGCCGAACAGTTGCGGGCCACCCTCGCAGAGCACCTGGTGGAGCCCGCGTCGGTGCAGCTCGGCCAGGCCGGCGACGAGGTCGACCCGGTCGGTGCCGCAGCGCACGATGTCGGCCACGTCGGCCAATCCGGGTGGGGCCGGCGGGCCGTGGCGGGTGAGCACCACCGGGCGGACCGGCGCGTCGGCGAAGGCCGCCTGTGCGGGGTCGAGGTCCAGCCGACCGGAGACCACCACGAGCGTGGGGTAGTCGGCCAACCCGTGGTCGCGGCGCCAGGCCCGGCGCGCCGGGTCGAGGCGGAGCGCCCGGTAACCCTCCTGGCGCAGCGTGCCGGCCGCCACCAGCAGCGCGTCGCAGAGCATCCGCAGCAGCCCGAAGAGTCGCTTGTCGGGTTTGCCGGAGAGGCCGGCGGAGTAGCCGTCCACGCTTACCGCGCCGTCGACGCTTGTCACGAAGTTCATCCGCAGGTGCGACGTGGCAGCGCGGCGGTAGTGCTCGATCAGCGTCTCGTCGTCGACGGGCGTGGGTGACGGGTCGGGCCAGAGCGCGGAAATCGGGGCCTCGGCGGTCATTCGCTGGCCGGACCGGTAACCGGAGGGGCGGGTCGAGGGGTACGGTGCTGGCAGTCGCACCAGTTCCGGCCCGGGCAGTCGTCGTGCCGCCGTGTCCGGCACGCTCGGCAGATCATGCTCGCAGCCTATGCCGAGGGAGGATGGGACAGCATGCCGCGTCAGATCTTCCAGCTGAGGATCGCCCTGTCGGGAGTACGGCCGACGATCTGGCGCCGGGTGCTCGTGCCCGGTGGGTACACCTTGGACCGGTTGCATCGGGTGGTGCAGCACGCCGTCGGCTGGCGCGACTGCCACCTGCACGCGTTCGAGATCGACGGCATGCAGTACGGCGAGCCCGACCCGCAGGGCGAGTTGGCCGTGCACGACGAGTTGGACGTCCGGCTGGATGCGGTGCTCGGCAAGGGCAGCCGGTTCCACTACACGTACGACTTCGGCGACTGGTGGGAGCACGACCTGCTGGTGGAGGACGTCTTCACCGCCGAGGCGGACGAACGCTATCCGACCTGCCTGGACGGCGAGCGGGCCGGCCCGCCGGAGGACGTCGGCGGGCCGCAGGGCTATCTGCTGCTGCTCACGGCACTGGCCGACCCGGAGCATCCCGAGCACGCGGCGATGCGGGACTGGGTGGCGGAGGGCTTCGATCCGGCGGCTTTCGACGCTGGCCGGGTCGCCACGCTGCTGCGTCACCTCTGCTGATCCGTTGCGGACACCGTCAACGCCGAGATGATCTTTACCTGCTCGGCTGCGAGATGTCCATCGATTAAACCCGTCGAGCGGTAACGATCTGGGAACGCTCCCAGTGGACTATTGACACTCCCGACACCTCCCGGCAATCTCATGGGAGCGTTCCCAAGAGGTGTGGATCACAGTCCCGCCCCGGGGCGCCGCCGCTGGCCGACCAGCTGGCGCCGGCAGACGCTGCGGCACCCCCACCACAAAAATCAGCCTCACCATCGAAAGAGGGCCCAGGATGAGCCTCACCACGCGGCGTTCCCGCATGGCGGCAGCCACCCTGGCCGCGATCACCGCTGTCGGCGGTCTCGCGGCCTGCGGTAAGGACGACGACGAACCGGCCGCTGGCGAGAAGCCCGCCAAGCTGGTCGTCGACACCTTCAGCGAGTTCGGTTACGACGAGCTCGTCAAGCAGTACGAGCAGCAGACCGGCATCAAGATCGAGCTGCGCAAGACCGCCCAGCTCGGTGAGTACCGGCCCAAGCTGGTCCGTTACCTGGCCACCGGCAAGGGCGCGGCGGACGTGACCGCTCTGGAAGAGGGCATCCTCAACGAGTTCAAGGCCAACCCGGGCAACTGGGTCGACCTGAACCCGCTGATCCCCGATCACTCCAAGGAGTACCTGCCCTGGAAGTGGGAGCTGGGCAAGACGCCGGACGGAAAGCTGCTCGGCCTGCCCACCGATGTCGGCAGCCTCGCCGTCTGCTACCGCAAGGACCTGTTCCAGGCGGCCGGCCTGCCGACCGAGCGTGACCAGGTTTCGGCGCTCTGGCCGGACTGGAACGCCTACCACCAGACCGGCCAGAAGTACAAGCAGGCCACCGGCAAGGCGTTCGTCGACTCGATCACCGCGGTCTCGAACGGTGTGCTGTTCCAGCACGGCGGCGATCTGTTCTACGACAAGGAAAACAACATCATCGCGGGCACCAGCCCCGGGGTGAAGAACGCCTGGGACACCGCGACCTCGATGGTGGACATCTCCGCCAAGGCCCAGACCTGGTCGCCGGAGTGGAACGGCGGCTTCAAGCAGGGCACCTTCGCGACCACCTTCTGCCCGTCCTGGATGCTCGGCATCGTTCAGGACAACTCCGGCGCGGAGAACAAGGGTAAGTGGGACGTGGCGGCCGTGCCGGGCGGCGGCGGCAACTGGGGCGGCTCGTGGCTGGCAGTGCCGGAGCAGAGCAAGTACCCGGAGGAGGCGGCGAAGCTCGCCGAGTTCCTGACCAACGCGACCAGCCAGGTGGAGGCGTTCAAGCTCAAGGGCCCGCTGCCCACCAACCTGGAGGCGCTGAAGAACGAGGCGTTCCTGAGCTACACCAACGAGTACTTCAGCAACGCGCCGACCGGCAAGATCTTCGGGGAGAGCGTCGCCAAGATCGAGCCGGTGCACCTCGGCCCGAAGCACCAGGCGGTCAAGGAGAACGCGTACGAGCCGGCCATGCGGGCCTTCGAGGGCGGGCAGGCCAGCAAGGAAAAGGCCTGGGAGCAGTTCGTCAAGGACGCAGCGACTCAGGGTGCCTTCTGAGTGAATCCTGATACCGGTGGCGTTCGGGGACGGGGCCCGGACGCCATCGGTCGGTCCCCATCCGGGTAGCCCCCTGCGCGCGGGCTGCCCGGGCCTTGCCGGCAAAGGAAACAAGTCATGAGCCTCTCGGCCACGACGGCGCCGCCGTCGCCCGCACCACCGCCTCCCGACACAGCGCCCCGGCGGCGGGGAAGTCTGCTCAACCGCTTCGATCTCAAGTACTCGCCGTACCTCTACATCGCGCCGTTCTTCCTGATCTTCGGCGTCTTCCAGCTGTACCCGATGGCGCGTACCGCCTGGATGTCCCTGCACGACTGGGACATGATCGGCGAGCACACCTTCATCGGGCTCGACAACTACATCGCGCTCTTCTCCGACGACTACTTCTGGAACGCGCTGGTCAACACCTTCGGCATCTTCCTGCTGTCGACAATCCCGCAGCTGCTGCTGGCGCTCTTCCTGGCGAACCTGCTCAACCGCACCATGCTGCGGGCCAAGACCTTCTTCCGGATGGCGATCTTCGTCCCGAACGTGGTGTCGGTGGCCGCGGTCGCGATCGTCTTCGGCATGCTGTTCCAGCGCGACTTCGGCCTGTTCAACTGGCTGCTCAGCATCGTCGGAGTGGACCCGATCGACTGGCGCAACCAGACGTGGAGTTCCTGGACGGCGATCGCCACCATGGTCAACTGGCGGTGGACCGGTTACAACACCCTGATCCTGCTCGCCGGCATGCAGGCCATCCCGAAGGACCTGTACGAGGCCGCCGCGATCGACGGGGCCAGCCAGTGGCGGCAGTTCTGGCAGATCACCCTGCCGATGCTCAGGCCCACCTTCATCTTCGTGGTCATCCTCTCCACGATCGGCGGCATGCAGCTCTTCACCGAGCCGCTGCTGTTCGGCAACGGCAGCGTCATCGGCGGTAACCAGCGGGAGTTCCAGACCCTGGCGATGTACATGTTCGAAAAGGGCATCTACAACCTGAGCACCGCCGGTTACGGCGCCGCGGTGGCCTGGGCGATCTTCATGATCATCGTGCTGGTGTCGCTGGTCAACTTCCTACTCGTCCGCCGCTCGGCCAAGTGAGGAGAGATCAAGTGATCTCGGCTTCCCAGCGCCTGTGGCGCACCAGTCCGCTTACCTACGTCGCGCTCGTGATGGCGGCGCTGCTCTCCATCTACCCGCTGTACTACATGGTCGTGATCAGCACCCGCTCGCTGGACGCGATCAACGACGTGCCGCCGCCGATCAGCCCCGGCGGAGCCTTCGGGGACAACTTCGGCCGGGTCCTCGACAACGACGCGGCCAACTTCCTCACCGGTCTGATGAACTCGATCATCGTCTCCTCGGTGGTCACCGTCGCGGTGGTGATCACCGGCTCGCTGGCCGGCTTCGCCTTCGCCAAGCTGCGCTTCCGGGGACGCAACGTCCTGCTGCTGTCGATCATCGTGACCATGATGATCCCGACCCAGATGGGCATCATCCCGCTCTGGAGCATGATGCAGACCCTGGGGTGGTACGACACCCTGTACGCGGTCACCGTGCCGTTCCTGGTCACCGCCTTCGGCGTGTTCATGATGCGGCAGTACGCCATGCAGGCGATCTCCGACGAGCTGATCGAGGCCGGCCGGGTCGACGGGGCCAGCACCTTCCGGATCTACTGGAACATCGTGCTGCCCGCACTGCGTCCCGCCGCGGCCGTGCTCGGTCTGCTGACCTTCATGGAGCAGTGGAACTCGTTCCTCTGGCCGTACGCGATCCTCACCCCGGAGAACCCGACCCTCCAGGTCTCGCTCTCCTTCCTCTCGTACGCCTACTACACCGACTACTCCCAGGTCTTCGCCGCCACCGCGGTCGGCACCCTGCCGTTGGTGATCGTCTTCATCGTCTTCGGCCGCCAGATCATCGGCGGCATCATGGAAGGTGCAGTCAAGTCGTGAGCAACCCCGCCACCCCGCCCGCCGTCGGCGTCCTCGACGAGCGTGCACCGCTTACCTTCCCGCCCGGCTTCCTCTGGGGGGCGGCCACCGCCGCCTACCAGATCGAGGGCGCGGCGGCGGAGGGCGGGCGTACCCCGTCGATCTGGGACACCTTCAGCCACACCGAGGGCCGGACGGTCGCCGGGCACACCGGCGACGTCGCCTGCGACCACTACCACCGGCTCTCCGACGATGTGCGGCTGATGGCCGAGCTGGGGTTGAAGTCGTACCGGTTCTCGGTCTCGTGGCCGCGGGTGCAGCCGGGCGGGTCGGGGCCGGCCAACGCCGAGGGGCTCGACTTCTACCGGCGGCTGGTCGACGAACTGCTCGCCAACGGCATCGAGCCCTGGCTCACCCTCTACCACTGGGACCTGCCCCAGGAGCTGGAGGACGCCGGCGGCTGGCCGGCCCGGGACACCGCCGCCCGGTTCGCCGACTACAGCCAGCTGGTGGCGGACGCGCTTGGCGACCGGGTGAAGTACTGGACCACGCTGAACGAGCCGTGGTGCTCGGCCTTCCTCGGCTACGGCTCCGGGGTACACGCCCCGGGCCGCTCCGACGGGGCCGCCGCGGTGCACGCCGGGCACCACCTGATGCTCGGGCACGGGCTCGCCGTGCAGGCGCTGCGGGCTTCCCGGCCGGACGCGCAGCTCGGCGTTACCGTCAACCTCTACCCGGTGGACCCGGCCAGCGACTCGCCCGGCGACGCGGACGCCGCCCGGCGCATCGACGGGCTGGCCAACCGGTTCTTCCTCGATCCGCTGCTGCGCGGGCAGTACCCCGGTGACCTGATCGCCGACCTGGCCAAGGTGACCGACTTCGGGCACGTCCGGGACGGTGACCTGGCCATCATCGCCACGCCGATGGACATGGTCGGGGTCAACTACTACAGCCGGCACGTGGTGGCCGCGCCGGTGCCCGGCGAGAAGCCGGAGCGCTACTGGCGGGCTCCGTCCAGCTGGCCGGGCAGCGAGGACGTCCGCTTCGTCAACCGGGGTTACCCGGTCACCGACATGGGCTGGGAAATCGACGCGCCCGGCCTGCTGGAGACGCTGCGCCGAGTGCACGAAGAGTATACTGACCTGCCGCTCTACGTCACCGAGAACGGTTCGGCCTTCGTCGACGCCGTGGTCGACAGCAAGGTCGACGACGCCGAGCGGCTGGCGTACTTCGACGCGCACCTGCGCGCCGCGCACGAGGCGATAAACGCGGGCGTGCCCCTGCGGGGATACTTTGCCTGGTCGCTGATGGATAATTTCGAGTGGGCATGGGGCTACACCAAGCGGTTCGGCATGATCTACGTCGATTACGACAACCAGACCCGCATCCCCAAGTCCAGTGCCAGGTGGTACGCGGAGGTGATCCGACGCAACGGTCTGGCCGCACAATAAGGCGATGGCCAGCCAGTAACGGGCGGCCCGGCATCGACGCTGAACCAGATGCCGGGGCCGCCTACGTCGGAGGAGCAGACGATGACAACGCAGCGCACCCGGTCACTCGGGCGCCCGACCCTCGACGCGGTCGCTGCCCGGGCCGGCGTCGGTCGCGGGACGGTCTCCCGCGTGGTCAACGGCTCTCCCCAGGTCAGTCCCGAGGCCCGGGCCGCCGTCCAACAGGCCATCGCCGAACTGGGGTACGTGCCGAACCGGGCCGCCCGGGCACTGGTCACCCAACGCAACGACTCGGTGGCCCTGGTGGTCAGCGAGTCCGGTGAGCGGCTCTTCGCCGAGCCATTCTTCGCCGGCATCGTCCGGGGCGTCAGCTCGGTGCTACTGGAGACGCCGTTGCAGCTCTGGCTGGCCATGGCGCAGTCGCCGCTGGAGCGGGAGCGGGTCGAACACCACCTGACCAACCAGCACGTCGACGGCGTACTGCTGCTGTCGCTGCACGACGCGGACCCGCTGCCGACCCTGCTGGAGGAGCGCGGCCTGCCCACCGTGCTCGGCGGGCGACCGGCTCGGATGCTGCATCCGGAAGCCCAGCCGGCCTCCTTCGTCGACGTGGACAACGCCGGCGGGGCGCGGCAGGCCGTGGAGTTTCTGGCCAGCCGGGGGCGGCGGCGCATCGCCACCATCGCCGGTCCGCAGGACATGGGCGCCGGCCTGGCCCGGCTCTCCGGCTACCGGGACGCGGTGCGTACCGCCGGGTTCGGGCTCAATCCCGACCTGATCGCGTACGGCGACTTCAGCGAGGAGAGCGGCACGACGGCCATGCGCCAGCTGCTGGACCGCTGCCCGGACCTGGACGCGGTCTTCGTCGCCGCCGACCTGATGGCCTGCGGCGCACTGCGTACGCTGCGGGAGGCGGGCCGGCGGGTACCGGAGGACGTGGCGGTGATCGGCTTCGACGACGCGCCCATCTCCCGGCAGACCGACCCACCGTTGACGTCGGTGTTCCAGCCGGTGGACGAGATGGGTCGGCAGATGGCGCGGCTGCTGGTCGCCCGGATCCGCGGCGACGAGATCCCCGACCCGCACCTCGTCCTGGACACCAAGCTCGTCAAGCGCGCCTCCACCTGAGGTGAAAGGAAGGGCCCCCTCTTAACGCCTGCGGTATAGCAGGGGCCCCTTGTTAACGCGACGAACGCGAGGCGGGCTCCGCCCAGCGGCGCAGTTCGCGTTTGGCGAGGCTGGCCCGGTGCACCTCGTCCGGTCCGTCGGCCAGCCGGAGGGTACGGGCCTGGGCCCAGAGCGCCGCCAGGGGAGTGTCCTGGCTGACCCCGGCCCCGCCGTACGCCTGGATCGCCTTGTCGATCACCCACTCGGCCATCGCCGGGGTAGCGATCTTGATGGCCTGGATCTCGGTGTGCGCGCCCTTGTTGCCGACCGTGTCCATCAACCAGGCGGTCTTGAGCACCAGCAGCCGGGCCTGCTCGATGCGGACCCGGGATTCGGCGATCCACTCGCGTACCACACCCTGCTCGGCGAGGGGACGGCCGAAGGCGATCCGCTCGGTGGCCCGCCGGCACAGCAGCTCCAGGGCCCGTTCGGCCATGCCGACCAGGCGCATGCAGTGGTGGATCCGGCCCGGCCCGAGCCGCGCCTGCGCGATTGCGAAACCGGCCCCCTCGGCACCGACCAGGTTCTCCGCCGGCACCCGTACGCCGGAGAACTCGATCTCGGCGTGCCCGCCGTGCGGTGCGTCGCGGTAGCCGAAGACCGTCAGGCCCCGACGGACGGTGACCCCGGGGGTGTCCCGGGGAACCAGGATCATGCTCTGCTGCCGGTGCCGGTCGGCGCCCGGATCGGTCCGGCCCATCACGACGAGCAGCTCGCAGGCCGGGTCCATCGCCCCGGACGACCACCACTTGCGGCCGTCGATCACATAGTGGTCCCCGTCGCGCCGGATCGAGGTGGCGATGTTCGTCGCGTCGGAGGAGGCGACCTCGGGCTCGGTCATGCAGAACGCCGAACGGATCTCGCCGGCCAGCAGCGGGGTCAGCCAGCGCTCGCGCTGTGCGGGTGAGCCGAATTCGGCCAGCAACTCCATGTTGCCGGTGTCCGGCGCGGCGCAGTTGAGCGCCTCCGGGGCGAGGTGCGGGCTGCGTCCGGTCAGCTCGGCGAGCGGGGCGTACTGGAGGTTGGTCAGCCCGGCACCGTGGCGCGGATCGGGCAGGAAGAGGTTCCACAGGCCGCGCCGACGGGCCTCGGCCTGCAACTCGGCCAGCACCGGTGGCCGTGCCCACGGGTCACCGGCGGCGGCGACCTGCGCGGCGTGCACCGCCTCGGCCGGGTGGACGTGCTCCGCCAGGAACTCGGTCAACTCGGCGCGCAACCGCTCGGTGCGCTCGTCGTACGCGAAGTCCATCACGCCTCCCCGAGGGTGCTCAGTCCGTGGGCGACAAGCGGGGCCACCATCGTGCCGATGGCGTCGAAGCCCGCGCCGACGGTCTGCCCGAGGGTGTGCCGGTAGTGGATGCCCTCGCAGATGACGGCGAGCTTGAAGCAGCCGAGCGCCACGTGCCAGTGCAGCGGGCCGACGTCCACGTCGCTGCCGGCGGCGTACCTGTCGATCAACTCCGCCCCGCTGGGGAAGCCGGCCTGCGGCCCGAGTGCGTCCGCGACCGGGTTGCCGCCGCCGTTGCCCTCGTCCTCGCGGTCAAGGCCGTTGCCGTTGCCGTTGCCGTCGCCGTCGCGGTTGCGGTTGCGGTCGCCGTCGCGGTCGCGGTCGCGGTCGCCGTTGCCGTTGCCGTTGCCGTTGCGGTCGCCGTCGTGGTCGCCGTTGCCGTCGCCGTCGCCGTCGCCGTCGCCGTCGCCGTCGCCGTCGCCGTTGCCGTCGTGGTCGCCGTCGCCGTCGCCGTCGCGGTTGCGGTCGCGGTCAAGGCCGTCGCCGTCGCTGTTGCCGGCATCGTCGTGATTCGGGTCGCCGAGCACGGTCCAGTAGGTCAGCAGCAGGCCGAGGTCGGCCAGCGGATCGCCGAGGGTGGCCATCTCCCAGTCGAGTACCGCCGTCACGGTGACCGGGTCGACGGTGGCGAGCAGGTTGTCCAGCCGGTAGTCGCCGTGCACGATGCGGCAGGCGTACCGGCCCTCGGGTGCGCTGGCGGCGAGCCGGTCGCGCAGTTCGTCGATGCCGGGCAGGGGCCGGCTGCGGGAGCGGTCCAGCTGCCCGGACCAGCGGCGGACCTGTCGGGCGAGGTAACCCTCGGGGCGGCCGAAGTCGGCCAGGCCGACCGCCGCCGGCTCGACCGCGTGCAGCGCGGCGAGGGTGTCCATCATCGCCATCGCCAGCCCGTGCCGCTGCCCGGCGGTGAGCCGATCGGTCTGGGCCCGGCTGCGGAACACCTCGCCGGGCACCTTCTCCATCAGGTAGAACGGTGCCCCGATCGGTTCGCTGTCCGGGCAGAGCAGCACCGCCCCGGGCACCGGTACGTCGGTCGGGGCCAGCGCCGAGATCACCCGGAACTCGCGAGCCATGTCGTGCGCGGTGGCCAGTACGTGCCCGAGCGGTGGCCGGCGCAGCACCAACTCCTGCTCGCCGGTCCAGAGCCGGGTAGGTCAGGTTGGACCGGCCGCCGGCGATCAGCTGGGCCCGCAGCGCTCCGGTGACCATCTCGGGCCGGTGCGCCGCGAGATAGTCGGTGAGCCGGTCGAGATCCAGACCGGCGGGGGAGCCGGCGGTCGGGATCGGGGTCTCGTCCGCCGGATCGGTCATCCGGACAGTCCATGGCAGCTCGTGGGGCTTGTCAAGGTCAGGTTTAGCCCTGGGGACATGCCGCCGCAACGGGGACGAAATGGTCAAGTGTCAGGCTGCTGGTCAGCCTGCCGGCACTGTGCCGGCCCGCCGAGCGGAGGGTTTGCGATGTTGCTGCGCGTTCGGGTCACCCTGCCGGACCGTCCGGGAACGCTCGGTCAGGTGGCCCGCACCCTCGGGGTGTCGGGCGCGGACATCGTGCAGGTGGTCGTGCTGGAGCGCCTCGGCGGGCGCGCGGTCGACGACTTCACCGTGGTGTGGCCGGGTGCCGCGCGGGTGGAACGCCTGCTGGCCGGTCTGGCGGCGATCCCCGGGGTCCGGGTGGACGGCGTGTGGCGGGCGATCGGCGCGCCCACCACCACCGGCCAGGACGCCGAGCTGCTGGCCCAGGTCGCCGCCAACCCGGCCGACGGGCTGGCCACCGTGGTCGACGCGGTGCCGGGCCTGCTCGCCGCCGAGTGGGCGGTGGCTGCGGTGGTACCTGTCGACTGGGCCTCCCGCAGTGGTGGCGGTGGGGCGACGGTGGGACACGCCAGTTGGCGTACGCCCGTACCGCCCCGGCTGCCGGAGGTGACGCCGCTGCGCGCCCGGTCGATGACCATGCCCGACGGTGGTCACTTCGCGGTGGCGCCGTTCGGTCGGGCCGGGCTGGTCCTGGTGGTGTCCCGGGAGCACAGCGAGACCCTCAGCCCAGCCGCGTTCCACTCCACCGAGGTGGACCGGCTGGCCCAGCTGGTACGGGCCAGCGCGGTGATCCTTGGTGACCGGCTCGACCTGGTCGGTAGCCCGCCGGTAAGCGCCAACCCGTGACCTCGCCGGAGCGACTGTGACGCAGACCGCAGGGCCGGTCCCGGCCGGACACGGCGGGGCAACCGTCCCGCAACAGCAGGCCGCGAGGGTGGCACGGGAAGGGAGGCAACCATGACGCTGTGGCGGATCCGGGCCACCGTGGACGACCGACCGGGTTACCTGTCGGTGCTCACGGCGAGCCTCGCGTTGCGCGGAGTCAACATTCTCAGCGTGCAGGTGCACACCACCGAAGGCGGTGCCGTCGACGACTTCCTGGTCGACGCGCCGGACACCCTCGACGAGGCGGAGCTGATCGCCGCCGTGGAACGGGGCCGGGGCCGGCACTGCTGGGTGGCGCGCAGCGAGGCGCGCGGCCTGGCCGACCAGCCGACCCGGGTGCTCGGGCTGGCCGCCCGGCTGGTGCACGACCCGGACGCCACCGGGGAGGTGCTGCGGGCCCTGCTCGGCGCGGACGAGGTGACCTGGCGACCCGTGCCGGCCGCCAGCCGGTCGGGGATCGACGGCATGACGATGCTGCTGGCCGACCCGAACGGCGGCTCCTACCTGCTGAGCCGGGTCGCGCCGAGCTTCACGCCCGCCGAGTACGCCCGGGCGCAGGCACTGCTGGAGGTGGGTGCCGCCGCGGCCCGCCGTACCGCCGAACAGGTCACCGTGGTCCTGCCGGACGGTGCCGAGCTGATCGTGCGTCCGGCGGTGGCCGACGACCTGGCGGCCGTGGTCGAGCTGCACCAGGCCTGCTCGGCGCGTACCCGCCAACGCCGCTATCTGGGCGGTGCGGCACTGCCCTCCCCGGCCCGACTGCGCCGGCTGCTGGAGCCGACCCGAGGGCTGGCCCTGATCGCCGCGACGACCGGCTCCGACGGGGCGGCGGAGTCGGTCGTCGCGATGGCGAATCTCCTCGCCGAGGGCGACGAGGCCGAGCTGGCGCTGCTGGTACGCGACGACTGGCAGCGGCGCGGGCTGGGCTCGACCCTGCTGCGGCGGTTGACCCGGCAGGCCGAGTCGGCCGGCTACGCGGCAATGGTGCTGCACGTCCAGGCGGAGAACACGCCGATGCTGCGTACGCTGCGCCGGCTGTCCCGGCCGACCCGCATCGAGCGGGACAACGGCCTGATGACGCTCACCGTGCCCCTCACCGCCGACCTGCGGGGCGAGCGGCCGGTCGCGGGAGCAGGCACCGACCTGCGGGGTGAGCGGCGGGTCGCGGGAGCAGGCACCGACCTGCGGGGTGAGCGGCGGGTCGCGGGAGCAGGCACCGACCTGCGGGGTGAGCGGCGGGTCGCGGGAGCAGGCACCGACCTGCCGACCCCGGTGCCGAGCACCGGCTGACGACCAACCTCGCGACGCCGATGGAGAGCACACGGCCGACGACGAGGAAACAGATGACCGACCTCCGGTGCGGAGGCCGGTGAGGAGGGCAGGGACCCCGGTTCGGGGACCCTGCCCTCCGCCTCGCTCCCTCCGCACCCCCGACTCCTCGCGTTGACCATGAGGTTAGCGGCACTTTGAAGATCAACTACTGCCGTCAACCTCATGATCAACAGGGGGGTGGGGTGGGGGTGGGGGGATGGTCGAGTACGGCCGCCGGAGGGACGCCGGCGGCCGTACTCGGGTGGTGACGGGTTAGCTGGTGAAGGTGACTCCGCGCCTGCGGCGGAGAGCCAGCAGGGCTGCGCCACCGCCGATCAGTCCGGCGCCGACCAGGGCCATGGTGACCACGCCCGCGCCGGTGACCGGCAGGTCGCTGCCCCCGTCCGGGCTGCTCGACGGGCTCGCCGACGGTGATTCGGGGGTCGTCGGGGTCGGGGTCGGCGATTCGGAGGTGGTCGGGGTCGGCGATTCGGAGGTGGTCGGGCTCGGTGACTCGGGGGTGGTGGGGCTCGGGGTGGGTGATTCGGGGGTGGTGGGGCTCGGGGTGGGTGATTCGGGGGTGGTGGGGCTCGGGGTGGGCGACTCGGAGGGCGACGGGCTCGGGCTCGGTGACTGCGTGGGCTTCGTGCCGGCGCAGGTGTGGCTCAGGTTGAACCGGTCGCCCGTGCCGCTGATCGTGGCGCTGCCGTCGACCAGGGTCCAGCCCGCCGGGGTGAACAGGTAGGCGTGGATCACCCGACCGCCGGCCGAGTAGAGCGCGTCCGGGTAGGCATCACCGGCGTCCGGCACCTTGATGTCGACCGTGCCGCTGCCGTTGTCGAAGGTGAGGGTGAGCTGCTCGAAGCTGCCTGCGGACGGGCCGCCGGGGAGCACGAAGTGCCAGCCGTCCTGGTTGGCCGCTCGTCCCGCGAACCGCTCGTCGTCGCACTCCTGCGAGAAGCCGGCCGCGGTAGAACCCTTGTGCGGTGAGTGAAGGGAAATATCGGTGCTCGCCCAGGCGGGTACGGCGAGAGTGAGTATTGCTGTGACGGCGGCACCGGACACGACCGCGCGCGCCACATGGCGACCCTGTGGCATCAGGAGGGCTCCTCCGGGGAAGGTGAGTCGAAAGCGAGCACATGTTCGCACTCACACCGCTCGCTGTGATCTCGGGCGAACGGTTTGACCTGCGCAGACCCACAGTCGCCAAAGCGTGGAGGAGGGTGATTTCGGCGCCCGGGCGCGCGTGTCGATGTAACGCGAAACGCGGCCCGGACGCCGTGGCTGCCGCTGCCGCTGCCGCTGCCGCTGCCGCTGCCGCTGCCGCTGCCGCTGCCGCTGCCGCTGCCGCTGCCGCTGCCGCTGCCGCTGCCGCTGCCGCTGCCGCTGCCGCTGCGGCTCGGGTCAGGCCCGGGCGGTGAACCGGGTGATGAACAGCCGCCACGCGGTGGGGTCGAAGGTCAGCGCCGGGCCGGTCGGATCCTTCGAGTCGCGTACGCCGACCACGCCGGGCAGGTTGTCGGCGACCTCAACGCAAGCCCCGCCGTTGGAACTGCTCCGGGTGCTCTTGCGCCACTGGGCGCCGGTCAGGTCAGCCATGCTCGCTCCCTGAGGAAGTCGATGGACTGGTCGCGCGGAAGCGCCACCGACCTCACGCTATCCCAGACCGCCCAGAGTGGACTGACCTCCTTGGTGACCCGCCCCTCGGCCTGATCGTCCAGGTAGCCGACGTCCTCGCCGTCCGGCATGGTGGCGATCACGAACTGCCCGGCCTGGCCGGGATGCAGCCCGGCGGCGAGCGGCAGCACGTGCACCATGAGGTTCGCGCGCTGCGCCATCGTGACCAGGTGGTCGAGCTGCGGCTCCATGATCTCGGGTGCGCCCCGGCGCAGCGCCGCCTCGTCGATCACGAAGACGGTCAGCGGCGGCTGGGGCCGGTTGAAGACCGTCGTCTGCCGCTCCAGTCGCACCGCGACGTGCCGTTCGGTGTCGCTGACCAGCGGCCCGCAGGCGAGCACGGCCCGCGCGTACGCCTCGGTCTGGAGCAGGCCCGGGATAACCGAGGACTCGTACCATCGCAGCCCGACTGCCTCCCGCTCGATCTGGGTCCAGGGCAGGAACCACACCGGTTCCCGGCGTCGCAGCGCGCCCGGCCAGAGGTCCTCCATCTCCCGGCCCAGGAGCTTGGCGACCTGGGCCCGGTGCCGGGTCTGCGGCACCAGCCCCGGGTTCATCCATCGTGCGGCCGTCTTCGGGTCCACTCCCACCCGTGCGGCGAGGCTGTCGGCGGTGTGGCCCGCCTCCATCATTGCTAGTTGTACGGCCCGGTTCATCCCTCTCCCCACCCAGATCATCCGCTATGCCTACCGCCACCCTCCTACGTGTAGTCACTGCTTCGCAACTCTCTGCGAGAAGCTTTTCTGCGGGACATCGCCACTCGGCACCTACACGCCGAACCCCCTATGCCGCAGCCGTTCCCTTTGCTCTGCTTCAACCCACGCAATGGTCTGCCGCTGAAACCGTTGCGTCCGGTGAAGCAGAGCAAAGGGCGCGCATCAGGGTGGAGGGCTCGGGTGGGAGTGGCCTCGGGCTCGGGCTTCACAAGGCGTGGCTGGTCGGTTTACATTGTCAGCTATCCATGGGAGCGCTCCCGGTCCCCGGAATGAACCCCCACCACCACCTCCGCCGGCAGCCGTTCTGCCCGCCGGTCCGTGCTCGCGTCCGGCTTGTGCTGCCTGCCCGCTTCGACAGGAGCCGTCGAATGCACATCAGATGGCCGCGCCGCGCCGGCGCCGCACAACCCCGAACACTCTCCGCCGGAACCAATCGGCGCCCGTCCCGGCCGCCGCACGGCGCGCAGCTGTCGCGTCGGCTGTTGACAAGCGGAACGGCGTTGTTGACCGGGCTCGCGCTCGCGGTAGGCGTACCCGCTAACGCTTCCGCCGCCGCGCCGAACGCCGGATCGGACGCCCCGACCGGCGGGTCCGCCGCGGCGTCCGCAGGAACCGCTGCCGCGCCGGCCTTCAACTATGCCGAGGCGTTGCAGAAGTCGCTGCTGTTCTACGAGGCGCAGCAGTCCGGCAAGCTGCCCGACTGGAACCGGGTCTCGTGGCGCGACGACTCGGCGCTGCGGGACGGCTCGGACGTCGGGCTGGACCTCACCGGAGGCTGGTACGACGCCGGTGACCACGTCAAGTTCGGCTTCCCGATGGCGTTCAGCACCACCATGCTGGCCTGGGGGGCGGTGGAGTACCGGGCCGGGTACGCCGCCTCCGGCCAGCTCACCCACCTGCTGAACAACCTGCGGTTCGTCAACGACTACTTCATCAAGGCGCATCCGTCGCCGAACGTCCTCTACGGACAGGTCGGCAAGGGCGACGACGACCACAAGTGGTGGGGGCCGGCCGAGGTGATGCCGATGGCGCGGCCCGCGTACAAGATCGATGCCAGCTGCGGCGGCGCGGACCTGGCGGGGGAGACGGCGGCGGCGATGGCCGCGTCGTCGATGGTGTTCCGGCCCACCGACGCCGCCTACGCCGACAAGCTGCTCACCCACGCGCGGCAGCTCTACACCTTCGCCGACACGGTGCGGAAGTCGTACCACGAGTGCATCACCGACGCGACAAGCTTCTACCGGTCGTGGAGCGGCTACCAGGACGAGTTGGTGTGGGGCGCGATCTGGCTGTACCGGGCCACCGGTGACGCCGCGTACCTGACCAAGGCAGAGAGCGAGTACGACCGGCTCGGCACCGAGCCGCAGACCACCACCCGCTCCTACAAGTGGACGGTGGCCTGGGACAACAAGCAGTTCGGGGCGTACGTGCTGCTGGCCAACCTGACAGGCAAGCAGAAGTACGTGGACGACGCCAACCGGTGGCTGGACTTCTGGACGGTCGGCGTCAACGGCGAACGGATCCGGTACTCGCCCGGCGGGATGGCCGTGCTCGACTCCTGGGGTGCGCTGCGCTACGCGGCAAACACCGCGTTCGCCGCGCTTGTCTACAGCGACAAGACCACCGACGCGACCCGCAAGGCCCGCTACAAGGATTTCGCCGTCCGGCAGATCAACTACGCGCTCGGCGACAACCCGCGCAACTCCAGCTACGTGGTGGGCTTCGGCGCGAACCCGCCGAAGAACCCGCACCACCGCACCGCGCACGGCTCCTGGTGGGACAGCATGACCGTGCCCACCGAGACCCGGCACACCCTCTACGGCGCGCTTGTCGGCGGGCCCTCCTCGCCCAACGACGCGTACACCGACAACCGGTCGGACTACGTGATGAACGAGGTCGCCACCGACTACAACGCCGGCTTCACCTCCGCGCTGGCCCGGCTGACGCAGGAGTACGGCGGCACCCCGCTGGCCAACTTCCCGGTCCCCGAGCGGCCGGACATCGACGAGCTGACCGTGGAGACCACGGTGATGCAGAACGAGACCCGGTCCACCGGCATCAAGGCGATCATCTACAACAAGTCGGCGTTCCCGGCGCGGGCGCTCACCGACGCCAAGTTCCGCTACTACTTCCGGGTGCCCGGCCTCGGCCTCTCGCCGGTGGTGGTCACCCCGGGCTACACCCAGGGCTGCCCGTCGCCCAGCTCGGCCCGGAACGTCCGAGGCGATCTCTGGTACGTCGAGGTCGACTGCACCGGGCACACCATCGCCCCCGCCGGCCAGTCCCAACACCGGATGGAGGTGCAGTTCAAGGTCGGCGTGCCCGAGGGCGTCGCCTGGGACCCGAGCGACGACCCGTCGTACCAGGCCACCGCCGGGCCGAACCGCAAGGTGCCGCTCTACGTCGGCGGCGTACGGGTGTGGGGCGAGGAGCCGGCCTCCAGCGCGGACACCACGCCACCCACCGTCCCCGGCACCCCGGTGGCGACCGCCGTCACCTCCCGCTCGGTGAGTCTGACCTGGCCAGCCTCCACCGACGCGGACAGCGGGATCGACGTCTACCACGTCAACACCCACGTGGTCGGCAGCGACACCTACAGCTGGTATCCCACCAGCACGAACTCGCTTGTGCTGAGCGTCTCCCCGGCGCGCACCTACGAGATCACCGTGCTGGCTCGGGACAAGGCCGGCAACACCTCGGCCACGTCGCCGAAGCTGACCGTGACCGTACCGGCCGTCGACGACGGCGACACCGTCCCGCCGAGTAAGCCGGGTTCGTTGACGGCGTCGGCGATCACCTCGACCGGAGCGACGTTGACCTGGACCCCGTCGACCGACAACGTGGGCGTCACCGGTTACCGGATCTACCGTACGGAGCTGGGCGCGGTCCTGATCGCCACGGTCACCGGCACCAGTTACACCGTGACCGGACTGCGCCCGGAGTCGACGAACTACTTCCATGTGGTCGCCATCGACGCGGCCGGTAACGCCTCACCGCCGTCGGATCTGGTGACCGTGACCACCTCGGCGCCGCTGCCGACCTCGCCGTGCCGGATCGGCTGGAGCACAAACGACTGGGGCACCGGCTTCACCGCCAACATCACCATCACCAACACCGGCACGACGGCGATAAACGGCTGGACGCTTGCCTTCACCTTCCCGAACGCCGGGCAACGCGTCGGCCAGGGCTGGTCGGCGACGTACCAGCAGACCGGCACCGCGGTGACCGCGACCAACCTCTCCTACAACGGCAACCTGGCACCGGGCGCGTCGACAAGCATCGGCTTCAACGGCACCCACAGCGGCACCAACCCCAGACCCACCGGCTTCACCCTCAACGGCTCCACCTGCACGATCTCCTGAGGCCGTCGTCGTCCTGACCCGGTTGACCAGGAAGTTCTGGTCGGGCTCCGCCCGGATCCTGACCAGAACTTCCTGGTCATTTCCTGTCCAGGCCGGCGTGGGGGCGGGGCCGCCGGGCGTCAGGTCAGTTCGTTGGCCAGGAGGTCCATCAGGAGGCCGTCGTGCCAGCGGCCGTCGGCGCCGCGCTCGTAGCGGCGCAGCACACCGACCGGGCGGAAGCCGACCTTTGCGTACGCCCGGATCGCGGCGGTGTTCGCCGCCGCCGGATCGATTGTGAAGCGGTGGTGGCCGTGGGCGTCGATCAGGTGCCGGACCAGGGTACGGATCGCGTCGCCGCCCAGCCCGGCACCGCGTACCGCCGGGTCGAGGAAGAGATCCATGCTGGCGTGCCGGTAGTCCGGGTCCTCCTCGGCGTACCACTGGATCGCGCCGATCACCCGGCCACCGTGTTCGATCGCGTACACCGACAGGCTCTCGTCGGCGAGGTCGGTGGCGACCGCTGCGGCCAGGTCGTCGTCGCCGCGCCACCAGCGGCGTACCTCCGGCTCGGCGCGGATCGCGGCGAGCGCGGGCACATCCTCGGCCGTCGCCGGTCGCAGGGTCACCGCCCGTCCGCGCAGCAGCATCTCAGCCCCGCGCCTCGCCGTGCTCGACGCAGACCGCCGACCAGCCGACCGGCAGCACCTGCACCTTCATTCGGCGGCGGCAGTGGGCGCAGTACCGGGGCGGCTCCAGCGCCCGGGCCGCCGCGCACCCCTCGTGCGTGCCGGTGCCGGCGGCCTCGCCGCACCTGTCACACCACTGCCCGCCGGCACCGACGGCGGTCGGGTCGCCGGCCGGCAGCACTGCGTCACCCATTCGCGTCACAGCGTCGCCGAGAGCGCCTTGACCGGCATCTTCAGGTCGTCGAGCAGCTTCAGGTCGTCCGTCGCGGGCCGCCCGAGGGTGGTCAGGTAGTTGCCGACGATCACCGCGTTGATCCCACCGAGCAGCCCGTCCCGGGTACCCAGGTCACCCAGGGTGATCTCCCGGCCGCCCGCGTACCGCAGGATGGTGCGCGGCATGGCCAGCCGGAACGCGGCGATGGCCCGCAACGCGTCCTTGCCCTCGACCACCGGGCGGTCACCCAGCGGCGTGCCCGGGCGGGGGTTGAGGAAGTTGAGCGGCACCTCGTGCGGGTCCAGCTCGGCCAGCTGCGCGGCGAACTCGGCCCGCTGCTCCACCGTCTCGCCGAGGCCGAGGATGCCGCCACAGCAGACCTCCATGCCCGATTCGCGGACCATCCGCAGGGTCTCCCAGCGCTCCTCCCAGGTGTGCGTGGTGACCACGTTCGGGAAGTAGGAGCGGCAGGTCTCCAGGTTGTGGTTGTACCGGTGCACACCGATGGCGACCAGCTCGTCGACCTGCTCCTGGGTGAGCATGCCCAGCGAGGCGGCGACCTGGATGTCGACCTCGGCCTTGATCGCCGCCACGCCCTCGCGCAGCTGCTTCATCAGCCGGGCGTCCGGACCGCGTACGGCGGCCACGATGCAGAACTCGGTCGCGCCCGTGGCGGCGGTCTGCTTCGCCGCCTCGACGAGCGACGGGATGTCCAGCCAGACCGAGCGCACCGGCGAGGCGAAGAGGCCGGACTGCGAACAGAAGTGGCAGTCCTCTGGGCAGCCGCCGGTCTTCAGCGAGACGATGCCCTCGACCTCGACCTCCGGGCCGCACCAGCGCATCCGCACCTCGTGGGCGAGTTGGAGCGCGGCGGGCAGGTGCTCGTCGGGCAGGTTCAGCACGGCGAGGACACCGGCCTCGTCGAGGCCGACGCCGTTCTCCAGGACCCGGGTCCGGGCCTGGTCGAGGATCTCTGGCATGGGTCGTACCCTACAAGGCCGCCGGGCGGCGACAAACGGCCTGCTCGCCGCCGCGGGGCCGGGCAGCGGGACAGCGTTACGGCGAGTCGCGGTCGAGCCGGTGTGGAGCCGCCGGGGCCCGCCCGGCGGATGGTAACTTCGCCCCCGCGAGCGGCGTCGACGGCGGGAGGCGAGGGTGGCGGACTGGCTGGCGGCGCTGGACCGCCGCGCCGAGCTGCGGGCGAAGGCGGGGCTGACCCGCCGGCTGCACCCGCGCGGCGCCGCCGACGCCGTGATCGACCTGGCCGGCAACGACTACCTGGGCCTGGCCGGGCATCCCGAGGTGATCGCCACCGCGACGAAGGCTCTGTCCGAGTACGGGCTGGGCGCGACCGGGTCGCGGCTGATACGCGGTTCCACGCACGCCCACCACGCACTGGAAGACGATCTTGCCGACTGGCTCGGCGCGGAGCGGGCGCTGCTCTTCTCCTCCGGTTACCTGGCCAACCTCGGGGCGGTCCGCGCCCTGGTCCGACCCCGCACGCTGCTGGTCTCCGACGCGCACAACCACGCCTCGCTCATCGACGGCTGCCGGGTCTCCGGTGCGGAAACCGTGGTCACCCCGCACGCCGACGTCGACGCGGTCGCCTCGGCGCTGGCCGGCGCGCCCGGCCGCCCGGCGGTGGTGGTGACCGAGTCGATCTTCTCCGTCGACGGTGATCTGGCGCCGCTGGCCCGGCTGCACGCCGCTGCCCGGGAGCACGGCGCGTTGCTGCTGGTCGACGAGGCGCACGCGCTCGGCGTGACCGGCCCGGCGGGCGCCGGCGCGGTGGCCGCCGCCGGGCTGGCCGGCGAGCCGGACGTGCTGGTCACCGCCACCCTGTCCAAGGCGCTCGGCGGGGCGGGCGGCGTGGTGGCCGGCCCGGCCGGGTACGTCCGGCACCTGGTGGAGACCGCCCGGACCTTCATCTACGACACCGCCCTGCCGCCGGCGGTGGCGGCCGGGGTGCACGCCGCCCTCGGACTGGCCCGGACCGGCGACGATCTGCGCGCCGAGTTGGCCGAGCGGGCCGCCCTCGCGGCCGGCCGGCTACGCGCGGCCGGGCTGGAGGTCTCCGTTCCCGACGCCGCCGTCGTCTCGGTGACCGCGCCCGGCCCCGAGGCGGCCACCGCCTGGGCCGCCGCCTGCCGGGAGCAGGGGGTCGCGGTCGGCTGCTTCCGTCCGCCCTCCACCCCGGACAGCCGCTCGCGGCTGCGACTGACAATCGGCGCGGGGGTGCCCCGGGCGGACTTCGAAGATGCCCTGGAGGTCATCGTGGGATGCGCACCATGACGGATCAGTGGCGCGGACCGGTGCTGGTCACCGGGACCGACACCGAGGTCGGCAAGACGGTGGTGACCGCGGCGATCACGGCCGTGGCGCAGGCGGCCGGGCTGCGGGTGGCGGTGGTCAAACCCGGCCAGACCGGTACGGCCGCCGGGGTGCCCGGTGACGTCGAGGCGGTCACCCGGCTGGCCGCCCCGATGACCGGCCGTACGCTGGCCAGCTTCCCCGATCCGCTCGCCCCGCTGGCCGCCGCCCGGGTGGCCGAGTTGCCGCCGCTTGAGTTGTACAACGCCGTCGACGCCATCCGGGAGGAGGCCGACAAGCACGATCTGGTGCTGGTCGAGGGGGCCGGCGGGCTGCTCGTACCGATGGGGCTGCGGCCCTCGGGCCAGCCCTGGACGGTGGCCGACCTGGCGGTGTCGCTTGGTGCACCGGCGGTGGTGGTGGCCCGCGCCGGGCTCGGCACCCTCAACCACACCGCGCTCACCCTGGAGGCCCTGGAGCGGCGCGCGGTGCCGGCCGGCGTGGTGATCGGCGCCTGGCCGGCCGAGCCGGAACTGGTGCACTGGGCCAACCTGAGCGATCTGTTGCCGAACCTGCTCGGCGCCCTGCCGGACGGTGCCGGGGCGATGGATCCGGGGGTGTTCCGGCGGTCCGCACCGGGCTGGCTGACCCCGGCGCTGTACGGGGTGCTCGACGACTGGCGCGCCTGGGCCGACGAGATCAGCTGACTTTCGTCAGTGTCCGACCCCGGCCAGGGGTGGGTAGCGTGACCGCCGTGCGGAGCCGGTGGCGGAGCCGCCCGAATCCGGGCGGACCCTTCGAGGGGTGGCGTGACCTGCTGCTCTGGGCGGTGGTGGCCGCGCCGTTGGGGTATGCCGGCATGCCGCCGTCCTCCCTCGACGGGGTGGTGTCGCTGCTCGTCGGCCTGGGCGGAACCGGCGTCGCGGTCGCGCTCAGCCGGCGGCTGCCGCTGGCCGCCCTGCTCCTGGTGGTGCTCGGTACGCTCCTCGACGGCAATTTCGTCTTCGCCATTCCGGTGTTCAGTTACCTGGCCGGGCGGCGCAGCGCCAGCGCGACGCCGGTCGCCGTGGCCTTCGCGGTGATCGCGGCCGGCGGCACCCTGCTCAACATCGGGCTGCTCGGCACCGGCATGGCGGCCTGGTTCCTGCTCGTCACGGTGCTCCTCTTCGCCGGGGTGTTCCCCTGGCTGATCGGCCGGTACCGGCGGCAGCAGGCCGCCCTGACCGCTGCCAGCCACCGCTACGAGCAGGCGCGGGAGCACGAGCGGCGCGGCGCGGCGGAACGGATCCGGCTGCGGGAACGGGCCCGCATCGCGCAGGAGATGCACGACTCGCTCGGACACGCGTTGAGCCTGGTCGCTTTGCGCGCTGCCGCGTTGGAACTCGCCGGTGACCTCGATCCCCGGCACCGCAACGCCGCCGGGGAGTTGCGGGCCAGCGTCGCGGCGGCCACCGAGCGACTGCACCAGATCATCGGGGTGCTCCGCGAGGAGGACGATCCGGTCGCCGTCCGGCCCGCCGGGGAGAGCATCGCCGACCTCGTCGACGGGGCCCGGGAGGCCGGCATGGCGGTGCGGCTGGAGTTGCCGGACCCGCCGCCGCAACTGCCGGAGTTGCCGGCGCACGCCGCGTACGGGCTGGTCCGTGAGGCGCTGACAAACGCCGCCCGGTACGCCCCCGGCGCCGAGGTGACCGTCAGCCTGGCCCGACGGGGGGACCGGGTGGAGATCGGGGTGGTGAACGAGGCACCGCCGGCCGGGCCGTTGCCCGGACCGCCCGCCAGCGGCTCTGGCCTGCTCGCCCTGGCCGAGCGGGTCCGGCTCGCCGGTGGCTCGCTGCGCACCGGAGTACGCCCGCAGGGCGGCTTCGCCGTCGAGGCCCGGCTACCCGCCGATGACTCGGCCGGTGCCGACCGCCCGGCTCCCGCCGGTGACTCGGCCGCTGTCGGTCAGGTGGCCGAGGCCGGTGACTGGGCTGCTGCCACCGAGCCGCCCGTGACCCAGCCGGCGGTCGTCGCCCCGCCCGCGCTCGGCTCGGATCCGGACGGGCCGACCCGGCCGGCGCAGGCGGAGCGGCGGCTGCGCGAGGCGCGGCGGCAGGTGCGGCGCAGCCTGCTGGTGGCGCTCGGGGCACCGGCTGGTCTCGCGCTGGTGCTGTCGCTGATCTACTACCCGGTGGCCACCGTCGGCGCGGTACTGGACCGGGGCAGCTTCGAAGAGTTGCCGGTGGGGGCGGCCCGCGAGGAGCTGACCGGCCTGCCGCCCCGCCAGGTCGACCGCCCTGCGGGGGCGCGGCCGGACTGCGAGTACTACACCGACGGCAACTTTCCCCTGGCGCAGCCGACCTGGCGGCTGTGCTTCACCGACGGGCAGCTGGTCAGCAAGGAGCGGCTCACGCAATGACTACCGAATCGCCGGAACCGGTCCGGGTGCTGCTGGCCGACGACGAGGCGATGATCCGGGCCGGGGTCCGGGCCATCCTGGCCACCGATCCGCGCATCGAGGTCGTCGCCGAGGCCGGCGACGGCCGGAGCGCCGTCGAGTTGGTCCGCGCCCACCGGCCCCGGCTGGCGCTGCTGGACATCCGGATGCCGAAACTGGACGGGCTCGCCGCCGCTGCCGAGATCCGCCGGCTGGTGCCGCAGACGGCCACCGTCATGCTCACCACGTTTGGCGAGGACGACCACGTGGCCCGCGCGCTCGGCCACGGCGCCAGCGGCTTCCTGCTCAAGTCCGGCGATCCGCGGGAACTGATCGCCGGGGTGCACGCGGTGGCCGACGGCGGCGCGTACCTCTCCCCGACGGTGGCCCGCCGGGTGATCGAGCTGGGCGGCGACCGGGTCGCCCGCCGGCCGCTGGCCCGGGACCGGCTGGCCGGGCTGACCAACCGCGAGCGGGAGGTGTTGGCGCTGGTCGGGGCGGGACTGTCCAACGCCGAGATCGCCCGCCGGTTGCACCTGGTCGAGGGCACCGTGAAGACCTATCTGACAAGCATCTTCACCCGGCTCGAAGTGCGCAACCGGGTGCAGGCGGCGATCCTCGCGTACGAGGCGGGGCTGGTCGACGCGGTCGAGTAGCGCCAGCCCCACCCCGCCCTCACGCGTCGCGTCTGCGCAGCGCCGCCCGACCCGCCAGCAGCGCCACGGCGGCCCAGCCGGCGAGCAGCAGCAGCCCGACGGCCGCCGGATACGGTTGCCCGTCGCCGGCCAGGAAGTGCAGTCCGGCCTCGCCCGGGAAGGCGTCGGCGACCCGGTTCAGCGCGGTGATGTCCGGCTCACGCAACGACAGCGGAACGATCATCAGCACCGCGAGGAGCACCGTCAGGGTGAGCACCGCGCTGCGCAGCACGGCACCGAGCCCGAGCGCGAGGACCCCGATCAACGCCAGGTAGCCGGCCAGCGCGACCACGTCGCGGACCGTGGCGGCCGCCGGTGCGGCTCCCCACTCGCCGAGCACCGGCTTCGCGACCAGCGCGCCGACCGCGCCCAGCAGCAGCCCGAGACCGAAGGTCACGGTCGCGGTCACCGCCGCCTTGGCCAGCAGTACGCGGCCCCGCGACGGCGTGCACTGCAAGGTGGTACGGATGGTGCCGGTGGTGAACTCACTCGTGATCATCAGTAGGCCGAGGGCGAGCACGGCATACTGGACCAGCTCCAGCGAGTCGATCAGGACGCTGCCGAGCGGAACCACCCCGGCGTCGTCACTCGGATCGTCGTTCGTGTTGCCGTTGGCGACGTAGATCGCCAACTGGCCAGCGGTGGCGGCCATGACCAGCACCGCCGCGAACACCGTCCACCAGGTGCTGCGTACCGACCGCAGCTTCGTCCACTCGGCGCGGATCGCGGTCATGCCGCCGCACCCCCCTTCGCTGCGGCGGCCGGCTGGGCCGCGTACTCGATCCGGTCGGCGGTCAGCGCCATGAAGGCCCGCTCCAGGGACGCCTCGTGCGACGCCAACTCGTGCAGCGGCACCCCGAGTTCGTACGCCAACTCGCCGATGCGTTCGGCGCTGGCGCCGGTGACGGTCAGCTCGCCCGCGCCGGTGGACTCGACCACCGCGCCGGTGACGGCCAGCCGGTCGGCGACGGCGGCCAGCCCGGCCGGCTGCGGGCTGCGGACCCGCACGGCGACCGCGCTGTCGGCGATCACCTGGGCGGTCGGCGCGTCGGCGAGCAGCCGGCCCCGCCCGATCACCACCAGCCAGTCCGCGGTCTGCTGCATCTCGCTCATCAGGTGGCTGGAGACCAGCACCGTCCTGCCCTCGGCGGCCAGGGACCGGGTCAGTTGCCGGATCCAGCGCACCCCGTCCGGGTCGAGGCCGTTTACCGGTTCGTCGAACATCAGCACCGGCGGGTCGCCGAGCAGGGCACCGGCGATGCCGAGCCGCTGGCCCATGCCGAGGGAGAGCGCGCGAGCGGGTTTGGCCGCGGCCCGATCGTCCAGCCCGACGGTGGCGAGCACCTCGTCGACCCGGCGTTCGCCGATGCCGTTGCTGGCCGCCATCGCCGCCAGGTGGGCCCGGCCGGACCGGGCGGGATGCATGGCCCGCGCGTCCAGCAGCGCGCCGATCTCGTGCAGCGGCCGGCGCAGCCTGCGGTACGGGCGCCCGCCGATCAGCGCCTGACCGGCGGTGGGCCGGTCCAGTCCCAGGATCAGCCGCATGGTGGTCGACTTGCCGGCGCCGTTGGGACCGAGGAATCCGGTGACCCGGCCGGGAGCGATGTCGACGCTCAGCTCATCGACTGCGGTGGTCTCCCCGAACCGCTTGGTCAACGCACGTAACGTAATCATGTCCGGACGGTAGGTCGGCGACGGCCCGTCCCGCCGTGCCCGAAAGGCACCACCCGACACTTACCTTCGTCAGCCCGCCCGCCGTCGCCTTCGTCCGGTCGCTCGGCTCAGCGGGCGACGAGGAAGCTGTCGGGCATCCGGAAGGTGAGGTTGTCCGGGAACCGGGGTGGGCGCAGCACGCGTACCCCGGCCAGTAGCGGGGCGGCCTCGGCCACCACCGTCGCCGCCTCCATCCGGGCGAGTTGGTCGCCGACGCAGCGGTGCACGCCCGCCCCGAAGGCCAGGTGCCGGCGTGACCCGCGCTGGCCCGGCCGGAACTCGTCGGGCGCCGCCACGGTGGCCGGGTCCCGTCCGGCCCCGGCCAGCCACAACACCATGCTGGTGCCCGCCGACACCGGCGTCCCGCCCAGCGTGGTGTCCACGGCGGCCACCCGCCGCCAGGTGACGATCGGCGGCTCCAGCCGCAGCCCCTCCTCCACCACGTCGGCGACCGCGACCGAGCCGTCGCGCAGCCCGGCGAGCACCGCCGGCTCTCCGGTGAGCCGGTGCAGCAGCAGGGTGAGGAACTGCGAGGTGGTCTCCTGGCCGGCGACCAGCAGGAAGAAGAGGGCGCCGACCACCACGTCGGGCGGATGCCCGGCGGCGCGCAGGGACGCGGCCAGCCCACCGCCGGTGGCCGCGAACTCCCGCAGCACCCGGTGGAAGCGACCCACCTCGTCGGCGAGGACCTGCTGCCGGTCGGCGTCCAGGGGCGCCCAGAACAGCTCCAGGGCCGCGCGGGCGAAATCCTTCACCGCCGCGACCGGGGCGTCCGGCAGCTCGACCAGCCGGGCCAGGACCAGCAGCGGCAGGTCGGCGGCGAGGCCGGCGTGCAGGTCCACCGGTGCGCCGGTGTCCAGGGTGGCGGCCAGGTCGGCCACCCGGTGCCGGACGAGCGTGGCCAGCCAGTCCCGCTGGGCGGCCACCCGGGTCGGATGCAGCGCCTCGGTGACCAGCGCCCGGATCCCCGGGTGACTGGTGCCGCCGTTGTTGGCCAGGGTCGGCGGCAGCCGGAACCGGTGCGCGGCGAGTACCCGCAGCGCGGCCACCGGCAACGGGGTCACCGCGTCCAGGGCGTTGTCCGGCCGGTACGTCGCCGGGTCGGTGAGCACCTGGCGGACCAGCGCGTGCCGGGTCACCAGCAGGTGTTCGACGCCCACGTGGTCGGCGACGCGGGCCACATCCGGCCACCGGGCCACGCCGGCACCGGCCCCGGCGTCGGCGATCGCCGTCGGGGCCCGCTCCCAGCTGCGGAACAGCACGGCGTCACGCTAGTCGGCCGGTTTCGCACCACCCACGCGCAGCTGCCAGACGGTGGTGCGCTTCACCCGCACGCTCTCCAGCGCCTCGGTGACCGGCACGTCGTAGGCGGTCAGTTCGTCGAAGCGCTCCCGGGGCAGGAAGGCCCGTCCGGGATCGCCGACCAGCACCCGCGCCCCGCCGCGTGCGGCGCGCAGCAGGAAGCGCAGGACCCGGTTGGTCATCGCCTCGCTGTAGAAGACGTCCCCGGCGAGGACCACCTCGGCGTCGCCCGCGTCGCCGTCGAGCACGTCACCGAGCTCGGCGTCGACGCGTACCCCGTTGGCCTCTGCGTTGAGCGCGACCGCCGCGACGGCCAGCTCGTCGATCTCCACCGCGCGCACGGCGGCGGCACCGGCCCGGGCGGCGGCGATGGCCACCAGGCCGGAGCCGGCGGCCAGGTCGAGCACCCGACGCCCGGCGACCAGCTGCGGGTGGTCGGTCACGTACCGGGCGAGGCCCTGGCCGCCGGCCCAGGCGAAGGCCCAGAACGGCGGTGGCCGGTCGCTGCGGAACTCGCCCTCGGTCAGCTCCCAGAGGCCGATCGGCTCGTCGGCCTGGTGCAGCCGCACCTCGGGTACGAAGGCGACGGGCGCTAGTCGGGCGTGCAGCCGGACGAAGGCGGCGGAAAGTTCGGACACCGGCCGATTGTGCACCGTGACCCGTTTCGGCGTGTCGCGGGTCCATCGTGAGCGGTTCAATACCGTGCGTGAAATCGGGCATCCTGCTTCACGGTCCGTGCGAACACGCCCCTCTACCGGCTAGCTCAGACCGCTCATAGCGTTGCCAATGGAGGCAACCAACGGGAGGGGCGGATCGTGAAGAGGCTGTGGCGGTACACGCTACGGATCGGGTTGGCACTGGCATGTCTCACCGGGGTGGACGTCGCCATGGCCGCACCGGCGCACGCGGCGTTCGTCACGGAACTCAGCGGGCTGCCGAACCAGTTCACCGCCGGCGGGCGGGTGGAGACGATTTCCGCTGTGGTGGCCCGAACCGACCAGGCCGACTGCATCAAGGTCCGCTGGTCGATGGTGCTCGGTGTGCAGGGGCTGCGGCTGGACCAGGTGCGGGTGGACCGGATCGAGGAGACCGGTTCGTTCCCGGTTGAGGTCCAGATCGACGGTGACGTGGCCCGGTTGACCGACCGCCAGCTCGACCCGGGCACGCTCTGCCCGGGACGTACGGTGACCGCGCAGTACCGGATCGCGTTCACCGGGGACGTCGACCAGGGGCGGGTCAGCCTGGCCGCTGAGGCGTACGACCAGAATCTGCAACTGCTGTCCCGGCAGACCGCGACGCGCGACGTCGTCGGCCGGGGTGGGGCGGCGCGGCCGACCACCGCACCGCCGAGCCCCACGCCGACCGAGGAGCCGACTGTGGATCCCACCGAGGAGCCGACGGTCGACCCGGACGAGGAGAGCGACCTCGCCGACGACGCCGGCTACGCGGGCGGGGCGGAGGAGCCGCCGGCCGCGGGTGCGGCGGGCAACCAGGTTTCGCAGACCGGCGCCGGGATCGGCCTGACCGAGGCCGCCTTCCTCCTCGGTGGGCTGCTGCTCTTCCTCGGGGTCGGGCTACTGCTGCGGCTGCGGCAGTTGACCCGCGACCCGGAGCCAGCCGCCGCCGGCGCCACCACCGCGCCCGCCGTGGTCGGCCCCGCCAGCCGCTGGGAACGCCAGCCCGGCCGCGAACGCCAACCCGGCCGCCGCTCCCGCTGGCGCACCATCCCCCGCGACAACCTAACCCCCTAACCCCCCACCCTCGCCCCTCACCCCCCCTCGCCCCTCACCCCTCGCCCCTCACCCCACCCCCTCGCCCCGTCGATCATGGACTTTTGGTCGGGCTATCTGCCGCGAAAGCGGACATATAGGCGACCACAAGTGCAAGATCGGCGCGGCGGGGAGGGTGGGGAGGGAGGGGAGGGGGAGGGCGGGAGGGGTTAGTCGAGTTGGGTGGGGTCTAGGGCTAGTTCGCGGGCGGTTACCAGGCGTACCCATTCGGCTAGCTGGCGGCGGGAGATGACGCGGTCGTGCACCGCGAGCTGCACCGCCAGGCCGTCCATCACGGCGTTGATCCGCCAGGCGGCACCGGCCGGGTCCGGGCACTCGAAGACACCCTCGCGGACGCCGTCGGTGATCACTGTGGTGAGGTCCTGCCGCCAGCGCAGGTCGAGTTTGCGGGAGACCTTCTCCAACTCCGGCGTACGCAGCGACTCCGCCCAGCCGTCGATCCACATCGACCAGGACATCGGGCGTCCGGCCGGGGTGTATAGCCGCAGGATGCGCCGGAGTTTGGTGAGCGGTGGGGCGCTGGACCGGGTCACCGCGTCCAGCCGGGCCAGGTCCTGCTCGACGGCGTAGGCGAACGCCTGGGCGAGCAGCCGTTCCTTGGTGGCGAAGTGGTAGAAGACCAGGGCCTGGCTCACGCCGGCGGCCTGCGCCACGTCCGCCGTGCGGGTGTTGGCCAGCCCGCGCTGCACGATCACGTCACATGCGGTGCGCAGCAGGGCATCCAGGCGGATCTCGGCCGCACGTCTCGTCACGCCCGTCACCGTAGCCCATCCTTTTGGACACAGTGCGTCACCAAACTCGGTGATCCTTGCTCACCATCAGTCAGAAGCCGGACACTTGCCTCAGTCGGCTCTTCCGGGGTACAGATCGCCCACGGGTGGCGGGTTTCCGAGGTCGGGGCGGGTCAACTGAGGGTCGCGGGCTTTCGGGCCAGGCTCCTAGGAAGCTCTGCAGGGCGTTTCGGACGCGCCGGGGCAGGAGTCGATTTGGCAACCTTCCGTCGCTCGGCTAGAGTTCTCATCCGTCACCGGGAACAGCCGGGGGCATGCGGACGTAGCGCAGTTGGTAGCGCATCACCTTGCCAAGGTGAGGGTCGCGGGTTCGAGTCCCGTCGTCCGCTCGGAGCTGCCGCCACGCGTGACGGGGGCAACCTCGGTGGGGTGGCCGAGAGGCGAGGCAACGGCCTGCAAAGCCGTGTACGCGGGTTCAAATCCCGTCCCCACCTCGTAAAACAGCAAGGGCGATTGGCGCAGTGGGAGCGCGCTTCCTTGACACGGAAGAGGTCACTGGTTCAAACCCAGTATCGCCCACCAGGTGAATGAAGGACGCGAGAGCCCGCACCGGATCAGGTGCGGGCTCTCGCGTCATGTTGGCGGGTTGCTGTCCCGCCGCTCGCTCGGGCGCGACCGCTCACAGCGGCGGCGCGACGTCCCGACGCTCCTCGACCCGGCGGTACTCCACCGGTTCCTCGACCCGGCGGTACTCCACCGGCTCCTCGGTGGTGGCGACCACCTGGCGGCGGCGTCCCCAGACGAGGGTGGTCATGATCAGGCCGAGCAGGCCGGCGGCCATCAGGATCCAACCAACCACGTCCAGGTCGAGACCACCGATGCTCGCGTTGACGGCGAAGGCGAGGATCGCCCCGAGCGCGAGCAGGAAAACACTGGTGCCGATACCCATGACAGCCTCCTTTTCGCAGGGGGTGCGGTGTGCTGTCGAGGAGGGTCTGTACCCCGGCGGTGACCGGCGCAATCACCCTCGGGCGTGGGGCCGCCGATCGGGCGATCTTGTCATCGGGTAGAGTTGGGCCGTCCCCAGGGCACCACCGGGGGGCATGCGGACGTAGCGCAGTTGGTAGCGCATCACCTTGCCAAGGTGAGGGTCGCGGGTTCGAGTCCCGTCGTCCGCTCGCAGCCCGCCCGCACGGGTGTGGCAGCCACCACGGGCGATTGGCGCAGTGGGAGCGCGCTTCCTTGACACGGAAGAGGTCACTGGTTCAAACCCAGTATCGCCCACCAGGCCGGCGCGGCGGAGAAGCAGGTCCGTCGCTTTTCTCCGGCAGTTCACCGCGCTCGACATCGATCCGCCTCGGCAACAGCGCCACGAGCAGTGCGGCGGTGACCGTCGTACCGAGCAGAAGCCCCGCGACGACGTCGTGCGGGTAGTGCACGCCGGCCACCACCCGCATCGCCGCCACCGCACCGGCTGCCGGTACGGCCACCATGGCGAGACGCGGCACGAGCAGGACCATCCCCGCAGCCATCGCGCCCGCGACTGTCGCGTGGTTGCTCGGGAACGACCAGTCGCCGGCCGGTGGGCACTGCTCCCAGGTGGTGAGGTGGCTGAACGCCCGACAGGGCCGTTCCTGGTCGAGGAGGAGCTTCGTCGCTTCGCTGACGAGGTAGGCCAGCACGGTGCCGAGCAGGATGAGCAGCGATCCGGCACCGGTCGCCGTCCGTCGTCGCCATCCGGTCCAGCCCGTCCAGGCGAGCAGCAGGGCGAGGACTGCCAGGCCCACGGCCGGTAGATGTTCGCCGAGACCGCTCAGCCAACCGGGCGCGTCCGCCCCGGCGGTGACGATCTGCTGGTAGGCGCGGGCGGAACGGCCCTCGGTCACCACCGTCGCGGCTGGGTCATCCCACCCGTCAGGCGCCAGCAGCAGCACCGCTGCGGCTCCGGCGGTGAGGGTCAGACCCGACACCGCCACACGTCGTACCCATGTCATGGTGACTGATGGTAGTTACGGTGGCATCCGTCCGGCCGGAACCGAAGGTCATATCCGGCCCTCGACCTTCGTCAGAGTCGCCATCCGCCGGCGGACGGGCGCGGTCCGAGCCGGCCCGGTACCGCCGCCGCTGGCGGCTCAGGAAACGTCGGGCAGGACGAAACGCCAGCCGTACGCCCGCAGGGCCGGGATCGCGCGGTCGACGGCGTCGACGGTCTGGCTGCGGTCGCCGCCGCCGTCGTGCAGCAGCACCACCGCCCCGGGTGCCACGCCCTCGGTGAGGCGACGGACCAGCTCGTCGGTGCCGGGCGGCTCCCAGTCGGCGACCGCCAGTCGCCAGCCCATCGGCCGCATTCCCAGGGCGGTGGCCACCGTCGGGCTCTGCCCCCAGGCGCCGTACGGGGCCCGAAACCAGGGCACCGGGGTGTACGGCACGGCCTGCCGGATGACCGCGTTGGTCTCCAGCAGATCCGAGGCGATCCGGCCGGCGCTCCAGCCGCTCATGTCGTCGTGGTGCATGCTGTGGTTGCCCAACGCGTGCCCGGCGGCCACGATCCGGCGGACCAGAGCGGGATGGCTCGCGGCCTGGTCGCCCTGGAGGAAGAAGACCGCCCGGACATCGTGCGCGGCCAGCACGTCGAGCAGGCGCGGGGTGTGCACCGGGTGCGGCCCGTCGTCGAAGGTGAGGCAGACGACGTGGTCGGTGCCGATCGCCTCGACGGGGCGTACCGCCGCACCTATCCCCGGCGCGGTGTAGTGCTGGGCGCGCAGGGGATAGGTGCTGGGCGGCATCGTCGTACCTTCCGTTGCGGGGTTGGTCAGCGGCGGGGTTTGGGGGCGACGCGGGGGAGTACGTATGGCGGACCGGCGAAGATCAGATCGGACTTGATCTCGTGGTACGCGAGCTTGGGCTGGTAATTCTCGTCGTAGATGGTGGCCAGGCCCTCGGGCGGGTCGTCGAACCAGCCCGGTACCCAGGAGTGCCGGTCGCTGAAGCCCCAGACGGTGTACGACAGGCAACTGCGTACGGCGAGACAGGCTTTCATCAGGACGCTGAAGTTCGCCGCCGACGCCTGCAACCTCGGGTTGATCTCCTCCGGGTCGCCGGCCTGGACGCCGTCGGTCAACTGGCTACGGACGTCGACCTCGGTGAACGCGGTGGCCAGCCCGAGGGCGGTGAACTTCTTCAGCGCCTCGGTCACCTGGAAGGTGCTGAAGTTGCCGTACTGGGTGCCGAGGTGGCCCTGGGCACCGACGCCGTCGATCGGGACGCCCTGCGCGCGCAGCTGCTTCACCATGTCGTAGACGAACTGCGTCTTGTCGTCGGCCGGGTTGCCCGAGCCGAACGCCTCGATGTTGTAGTCGTTGTAGAACAGCAGCGCCTTCGGGTCGGCGGCGCGTGCCCAGCGGAACGCGTCGGCAAGGTAGCCGGGCCCGAGGTGCTGGGCCCAGAAGCCCTTGTAGTGCAGGGTGGGCGGACTGTTGTAGTTGCCGCGGGTGGGCTCCAGGTTCTCCCACTTCATCGCGTTCTCGGCGGTGACCGAGGTGAACTCGGCAGCGGTGATCCGGCGGTACTGCGGGTCACCGGCGTCGTTGAGGGCGGCCAGGTCGACCGCGGTGCCGATCTGGAGGCCGTGCCGCAGGCCGAGGGCGCCCAGGGTCTGCCTGGTCGGGTCGTACGGCTTGCCGGCGGTGGCCGGCACGGTGTTCAGCGCCGCCGCGGTCGCGACGGCGACCGTGGCGAGCGACACCCACCTGCTCAGCTTCATCTGCCTACCTTCCGAGTTTGATCGAGGAATGTCGATCATTGCGGGCGGAGTTCGGACCAGGTGCCGGTGAGTCGGGAGAGGGGCTCGATGCCGGGGGTGACGGTGATCAGCTCGATCGGAGGTGACGTCGATAGTTTCCGGATGACAGCCGGTAACTTCTCCGAAACGTTAAGACCATCTATTTCCGCCGTCAACCATCGAGAGTTTCGGCAACCGGCTGTATCCGCTGCTGAAGACGATCGCGGCGATATCGGAACTATCGGCTTCGCCGGGCGCTGCCGACGGCCTCGGTACCGGGGCCGGCCGGGCCGGCCAGGGGCCGCCCCGGCCCGGCCGACGGGCCGGCGTCAGTGTTCGAGATAGCTGGCGTGGTCGAAGTCGGCGTACCGGCCGTCGCCGCCGATGTCCTGCACCCACAACCCGAGCAGCGAGCCGGTGAAGCCCCAGGCGGCCGGCTCACCGTCGACGATCATCGCCGCGTGCTCGTCGGAGAGGATGGTGGCGTCCAGCTCGACGGGTAGCTGCCGCCAGCCCTCGCCCAGGTCGTACCCGAAGCGCAGCGCCGGGCCGTCGAAGGTCACCCGCAGACCCACCCGGCCGGCACCGCCGGTGTCGACAGTGAGTTCGGGGTACGCCTTACGGCGGCCACTGTCGCAGCTGAGCAGCTCCAGCACCACCCGACCGTCGTCGGCCCGGGTCAGGTAGAGATAGTGCCAGTTCTGGGTGTTGTAGTAGCCGGTCACCCCGGCCAGGTGCCGATGGTTGCCGGGGGTGAACTCGACGACCGTCTCCAGCGTGCAGTGCGTCGCGCCGACCCGCCGCGCCACCAGGCTCGGCGTCTGCCTGCCCACCGGCGACTGGCCACCGTGGATCCGCAGGTGCGACGGGCGGGACCGCAGGTCGATCCAGTCGTCCGTGGCCGGGCGGCGCAACGTCGACCAGCAGGCCGCCAGCTCGGGTACGTCGAAGTGGTCGGTGGTCGGCTCGGCGGGCCACGGGTGCGGCGGCAGGTCCGGGGCGGGGATCTGGTCGGCCGGAACGCCGCCCGGGATGCTGGGCCAGTCGCCCGCCGGCCACTCGACCTTCTGTATCGCGGTCTCCCGACCCAGCACACAGTTGCCCAGCGGGGTGTAGGGACGGCCGACCAGGTGGGCCAGGTACCAGTCGCCGCTCTGGGTGCGGACCAGGCTGCCGTGGCCGGCCTTCTGAAGGGAGAGGTCCGGTCGGCCGACCGAGGTGAGCAGCGGCCCGGCCGGGTCGACCTCGTACGGTCCGAACAGCTCCCGTGAGCGGGCCACCGTGACCTGGTGCTCCCAGCTGGTGCCGCCCTCGGCGGTGACCAGCCAGTACCAGCCGTCGTGCCGGTAGAGGTGCGGCGCCTCGGTCAACCCGACCTCGGTGCCGGCGAAGATGATCCGGGCCTCGCCGACCAGTTGCCGGCGGGCCGGATCGTACTGCTGGATCTCGATGCCGCCGAAGCGGTTGCGTCCCGGTCGCCAGTCGGCGCTCATCGCCAACAGCCAGGTGGTGCCGTCCTCGTCGTGGAAGAGCGCCGCGTCGAAGCCATGCGAGTGCAGCCGTACCGGGTCCGACCAGGGGCCGGTGATGGCCGGGGCGGTGGTGAGGAAGTTCTGCGCGTCCCAGTAGCCGCTGGCGAAGCTCGCCACGTCGCTGTAGACGAGGTGGAACAGCCCGTCGTGCCAGGTGAGGTCCGGGGCCCAGATCCCGTTGGAGTCACCGCATCCGCGCAGGTCGAGCAGGCGACGTTCGGTGATGATGCCGCCCAGGGCGCGCCAGTGCACGAGGTCCCTCGAATGGTGCACCCGTACGCCCGGGTACCACTCGAACGTCGAGGTGGCCAGGTAGTAGTCGTCGCCGACGCGCAGGATGGACGGATCCGGGTGGAAGCCGGTGAGCACGGGGTTGCGGATGGACGGGGTCGTGGCCACGTCCGCGATCTCGGTCGACATGTTCGACTCCTTCAAGCTTTGATCCCGGTGGAATTCCGGAAGTCTCCCGACCGATACACCGAGAAAGTTCGCTCACGTTATCGGCTACGGTCCGCTTGCGACAGCCCTCTTGACCGCGTGTGTCGACGCGTCGTAACGTGCCGGCCATCACATCGAAAATACCGGCATTGAACTGAAAGTTTCGGCCCGCCTTTCCTTGGTCTGTCTTCGATCGCGGTGCCGCCCGCGTACATAACGTTGTGAAGGGATGACCCATGACAGCGCACATCTCTCGCAGGTCGTTACTCGGCCTGGCCGGCATCGGCGCGGGCACCGTCCTGCTGGGAGGTTGTGGGAGTGGGGAGTCCAGCGGCGCGGCCGACCCACAGACGATCAAGTGGTGGCACATCCAGGACACCGAGCCCATGTTGCCGGTGTGGGCCGAGATGGCGCGGCTGTACGAGGTCCGGCACGAACACGTCACGATCGAGATCGAGCCGCGGGAGAACGAGGCGTTCAAGGCCGAGCTGGCCAAGGTGAGTCAGGCCGGTTCGCCGCCGGACCTGTTCCAGTCCTGGGGCGGCGGCCTGCTGCGCCAGCAGGTGGAGGCGGGCCTGGTCCGGGACATCACCGACGAGGTGGCGCCGTGGATAGGCCAGCTGCTGCCGACGGCGCTTCAGCCGTACACGGTGGACGACCGTCTCTACGGTGTCCCGTTCGACCTGGGCATGGTCGGCTTCTGGTACAACCGGGACCTCTTCGCCGACGCCGGCATCACCTCGCCGCCGACCACCTGGACGCAGCTGCTGGACACGGTCGACAAGCTCAAGGACGCCGGGATCGTACCCATCGCACTCGCGGGCAAGGACAAGTGGCCGGCGCACTTCTACTGGGCCTACCTGGCCATGCGCGTCGGTGGCCTGGGGCCGCTGGAGCGCGCGGCCCTGGACGGCAACTTCGACACCCCGGACTTCGTGGCCGCCGGTGAACGGTTCCTGGATCTGATCAAGCTCAAGCCGTTCCAGCCGGGCTACCGGGGTGCGGAGTACGGCTCGCCGGACGGGCAGGCGGCGGCGATCGGCAACGGCGACGCGGCCATGGAGCTGATGGGACAGTGGGCGCCCTCGATCCAGGCGTCGTCGTCGACAAGCAAGCGGGGCATCGGCAGCCGGCTCGGCTTCTTCACCTTCCCGACCGTGGATGGTGGCAAGGGCCAGGGCACCGATGTGCTCGGTGGCGGAAACGGCTTCGCGGTGGGCCGGGGCGCGCCGAGCGCCACAGTGGACTTCCTGCGCTCCCTGTTGCGGGCCGAGAACCAGCGCCGGGCCGCCCAGACCGGTGCCGTGCTGCCCACCAACCTGGCTGCCGTCGGTCAGATCAAGGATCCGAACAACCAGGTTGTGGCGGCCAACCTGGCCGTCGCGACCGGGTTCCAGCTCTACCTCGACCAGGCCTTCCCGCCGAAGGTCGGTCAACAGATCAACGACAGCGTCGCGGAGTTGGTCGCCGGCACGAAGCGGCCGGACCAGATCGTCAAGGACATCACCGCAGTGGCGAGGAGCCAGTAGCGATGAGCGGTCCGCGGCCGGCGTCAGGGCAAGCGCGAGGAGAGGGAGGGCGCCGCGTGGCTGCCAACGACAACCGCACCGTGACCATCGCGGCGATCGCCCG